>NZ_JBSFHA010000073.1:0-55007 GCF_053596855.1 Streptomyces sp. NPDC001617 | reverse complement strand
GACGGCCCGCGCCGACAACTGGCTGTCCCAGGGCCCCTGGACGGTCGTCGACAAGCCCAAACCCGCACCCGGCGGCGACATCCACGACTACCTCAGTCAGGCCCCCTACTGGTGGCCCACCACGACCCCGACCGCCGACAACCCCTGGGGCTGCCCGTACGTCCAGCGCGACGGACAGCGCAACCCCGAGGTCGACTCCGGCACCGACCGCCAGGACGTGGAGCACGTCTTCGACTCGACGTACGACCTCTCCCTGGCCTGGTACTACACGGGCAGGAAGGCGTACGCGGAGAAGGCCGCCCAGATCCTGCGCACCTGGTTCCTCACCCCGGCCACCCGCATGAACCCGAACCTGAACCACGCCCAGTTCATCCCGTGCAAGTACGACGGCCGGTCCATCGGCATCATCGACTTCTCGCAGTCGTACACGAGCGTGCTCGACGCACAGGCCCTCCTCGCCACCGGCGCCCCGGGCTGGAGCGCCAAGGACCGTGCCGCGATGGGCAAGTGGAACTCCGACTTCCTCGGCTGGCTGAAGAACGGCGACTTCGGCAAGGAGGAGGGCGCGGCCGCCAACAACCACGGCACCTTCTACGACATGCAGCTCGCCGCCCTGGCGTACGCGACCGGCGACCGGGCGCTGGCCCGGCGGACCGTGCTCGACGCGCGCACCAAGCGCATCGACCCGCAGATCGCGGCCGACGGCAGCCAGCCGCAGGAGCTCGCGCGGACGCGCAGCTGGCACTACTCGACCTTCGACCTGGTCGCCTACACGCGGCTCGCCGCCATCGGCCGGCATGTCGGCGTGAACCTGTGGGCCTATCAAGGGCCGGAGGGGCAGGGGGTGTTCAAGGCGCTGGACTATCTGCTGCCCCCGGCGACCGGGGCTGCCACGTGGTCGTATCCGGAGCTCGAGTTCCACCGGTTCGCGGCGAGCGACATCGTGCACGCCGCGGCGGACGCGGGGGACAAGGCGGCGCAGAGGGCCGTACCGAACCTGGAGACCCCGCCCGGCGGTGACCTCTGGGCGCTGCGCCCGGCCGCCGAGCAGCTGGACTCCATAGCGGGCTGACCAGGCCCTTCCCGACCGGGACTCCTGAGCGTCCGCTTAGGATGGAGTGTCCCCACCGCTCCGCCCCGCGACGCCCAGGAGTCCCACCCGTGACCGCACAAGCCCCGACGGCCCCCGCCCTCTCGTACGGCCGGCTGATGCCCGTCACCGTGCACTTCGACGATCTGGACGCGCTCGGACTGCTCCACAACGCCCGCTACCCGCTGAAGGTCGAGCGGGCCTGGACCGAGCTGTGGCAGGAGCACGGCATTCACTTCGACGGCGACTGGGTCGCGGCCGGCGACGCCTGCAACGCGGTCAAGGAGCTGGTCATCAGCTACGAGGCACCGGTGACCCGGCCGGGCGAGTACGCCGTCCACCTGTGGCTGGAGCGGCTGGGGAACACCGGGCTGACGTACGGCTTCCGATTCTGCTCGGCGGACGGCACCGAGACGTACGCGCGGGGCACCCGGGTGCTGGTCCGGCTGGACGCGACCACGATGCGCCCCGCGCCGTGGAGCGACGGTTTCAGGGCCGCGGGTCGGGAACTGCTGCGGCCCGCGGACTGACCTCGCGCCGGGTGCGGGGGTCGCCGGTGCGCAGGACGCCGGCGAAGGCCGCGAGGCCGCAGGCCAGGACCGTCACCAGCATGAACGACACCACCAGGCTCGTCGCCTGCGCCACCCCGCCGATCAGGCTGGGGGCGATCAGGCCCGAGGTGTAGGTGATGGTCGCGACGCCCGCGATGGCCTGGCTCGGATTCGGGCCGCTGTGCCCGGCCGCCGCGAAGCAGAGCGGTACGACGACCGCGATGCCGAGGCCGAGCAGCGCGAACCCGGTCATCGCCACCGCCGGAACACCGGCCACGACGATGAGCAGGCCGCCGAGCACGGCGAAGGCCCCGCCCGCCCGCACCGTGCGGACCGCGCCGAAGCGGTTCACCACCGCGTCGCCCACGAGCCGGGCCACCGCCATGGTGAGCATGAAGCCGGTCGTGCAGGCCGCGGCGAGACCGGCCGAGGTGTCCAGCTGGTCCCGCAGGAAGACCGCCGACCAGTCCAGGCTCGCGCCCTCCGCGAAGACCGCGCAGAAGCCGACCGCGCCGATGAGCAGCGCCGACTTCGGCGGCAGCGCGAACCGCGGCGGCGGCTCCTCGTCCGCGGCGGGCTGCACATCGAGGACCCAGGTGCAGGCCAGGACGCCGAGAGTCGTCAGCGTCGCCGACGCCAGCGCGAAGTGCACACGGGCGTCCGCGCCCAGGTGCGCCGCCAGCGTGCCGCCCGCCGAGCCGATCAGCGCGCCCGCGCTCCACATGCCGTGCAGCCCGGACATGATCGACCTGTTGAGCCGGTGCTCGATCTCGATGCCGAGTGCGTTCATGGCGACGTCGGCCATGCCGGCGCTCGCGCCGTAGGTGAACATCGCCAGGCACAGCGTGAGCATGTTCGGGGCGAGGGACGGCAGGACGAGGGCCAGCGTCCACAGGACGATCAGCCCGCGCAGGGCCGTACGGCTGCCGAAGCGGTGGCTGATGCGGCCGGCCAGCGGCATCGAGCAGGAGGCGCCGAAGGCCGTGAAGGCGAGCGCGAAGCCCAGCTCGCCCGCGCTGAGGTGCGCGTGCTCCCGGATCCACGGGACGCGGGTCGCGAACGAGCCGGTGACGGCGCCGTGCACGGCGAACACGGCCGCCACGGCGTACCGGGCGCGCCTCACCACACGCAGGTCATGGACCACGTCGTTCATTCTGCGTCCCCTCCCGTTTCCCGTTTCCCGTCCTGTGCTCGGTAGCGCCGCGTAAACTATCAGGGTCCCTTCCTGATAGATAGAGGATTAATGGACGATCGGGCGACAGGTCGGGTGGCAGGGCTCCCTGCCTGCCCGCCCCCGCTCATCTGGAAGGATCCCGGCATGCCCGCATCCCCGAGCACCGCCCGGGCCATCAACGACCGGCTCGCCCTGCGGCTTCTGCAGCAGGAGGGCCCGTTGACGGCGGGGCAGTTGAAGCAGCTGACCGGACTGTCCCGGCCGACGGTCGCCGACCTCGTCGAGCGCCTCGCCGCGGCCGGGCTGATCGGTGTGGTCGGGGAGGCGGGGGAGCAGCGGCGAGGGCCGAACGCGAAGCTGTACGGGATCGTGGCCGACCGTGCGTATCTGGCGGCGCTGGATGTGCGGATGGAGGGCGTCTCGGTCGTCGTGTCCGACCTGGTGGGACGGGTGCTCGCGGAGGCTTCCGTGCCGATCGGCGGGGACACGGGGACCGAGCCGGCGGTGGAACAGGCGGTCGCGCTGGTCGAGCGGGTGGCGAAGGAGGCCGCCGCGGACCGGCTGCACACGATCGGGATCGGTGCGCCCGGGCTGATCGACCCGGTCACGGGTGAACTCCGCGACTCGACCGGCCTGCCCGAATGGCACCGCCGCCTGTGCGCCGCCCTCCAGGAGCGCTTCCCCGAGGCGCGGGTCAGCGTCGAGAACGAGACCAATCTCGCGGCACTCGCGGAACAACGGGACGGCGCGGCCCGGGACCGGGACACCTTCGTGCTCCTGTGGCTGGGGCACGGGACGGGGGCGGCGGTGGTGCTGGACGGTTCCCTGCGGCGGGGCGCTTCGGGCGGCACCGGGGAGATCGGGTTCCTGCCGGTGCCGGGGACGACCGGACTGCCGTCGGCCACCGCGTGTGACGGGGGGTTTCACTCGCTGGCGGGGTCGGCGGCGGTGGTGGAGTTGGCGGGGGAGTTCGGGGTGGTGGCGGACGGGGCGGTGGATGAGCCGCCGGCCGCAGCGGTGGTGCGGGGGGCCGTGCTCCTGGTGTCCGGGGATGCGGGGGCGAGCGCGGGTGAAGCAGGGTCGGTGTCGGAGATGAGCGAGGGGCCGGCCCTTGCCGAAGGCGTTGAGCGGCATGCCGGTGGCGTGTCGGACGCGGGCTCCGCCGAACGTTTCCTCGACGCCCTCGCCGATCGCCTCGCCATAGGCGTCGCGTCGGTCGTGGCCGTCCTCGACCCCGGATGCCTCGTCCTCGGCGGTGAGGTCGGGCAGGCCGGCGGGGGTGAGCTCGCCGCACGTGTGGCGGAGCGGGTCCGGCGGATGTCGCCGCTGCCCACCGAGGTCCGGTCGAGCGACCTCGGTGGTGGCGCCGTACTGCGCGGGGCGCTGCTCACCGCGCGGGACCGCGCTCAGGACGAGTTGTTCGCGCCGCCCGAGCGGTAGTCACGTCTGCCGAGGGGCGGTTCGGGACGGTGCGCCGGTCCGGACGGCGTGTCCGCGGCTTCCGTGCGCTGGTCCGGACCGCGCGTCAGCGACTGCCGCTCGCCAGTCCGGACCGGCGAGTCCGAGACCCCCGCTCGGCGGTCCCGACGGAGCGTCCGCGCCCCCCTGCTCGCGACTCTCCTCCACTCGGCACTCGTTTCTACTCAGCACTCGTTCGCGTCCCCGCGTCTCATCCGTCGGCGTCAGCAGCGGTGTTGGTGTCGGGCGTCGGAAGTGGTGTTGGCGTCGACGTTCGTGTCGGCGTCGGCTCGGCGAAGGCCGAGGGTGTGGTCGCCAGCCACAGCAGCCCGGCCGGCGCCCCCACCCCCACTCCCAGCAACGCCATCAGCCCCGCGTCGCTGCCCGCCGACAGGGACCCCAAGTGCTGGGCGTGGAACAGCAGATGCGGCACCGAGGCCGTCAGGTAGGCCGTCAGTGCCGTGAGCACCAGGCGCCGTTCCATCGCCGTGACGGCCGCGCACAGCACCACGGCCAGCGCGAGGTCTGCCCCGCCGAGGTCCCGGAGCAGATGTTCGTTGTACGGCGGAAGGAACGACACCCAGCGCCACTTCCAGAACGCCTCCGGCAGCAGCAGGACCCACAGCCCGAGCAGCACCTGCGTACCGGCGAGGACCCCCAGCCCGGCCCGCAGCCAGTGACGTCGGCTCACCCCTGCCCCCTCGCCAGGTACTCCTCGAACGTCCCCTTCCCGACCGCGTGTTCCGGCGTGCAGTGCCCGCCCTCGCGGAACGCCCGGTACGCCTTGCCCCACAGCGGCACGTTCACCACCGCCCGCCTCCGCCCCGTCGCCTTCAGATAGGAACGGGCCAGCGACTCGAAGGTCCGGATCTCGGGGCCGCCCATGTCCTCGACCCGTCCCGCAGGCTCCCCCTGCGCCAACTCGGCCAACCGGTCCGCGACTTCGGCCACCTCGATCGGCTGGTCCGACACTCCGGCCGGGAGCGGTACGACCGGTAGTTTGGCCAGCGCCCGGAACAGCATGACGGGCAGGTCGTGGAACTGGGTCGTGCGCAGCACCGTCCAGCCGAGTCCCGACTCCTCGATGCGCCTCTCCACCGCGAGCTTGGTCCGGTAGTACGGGAACGGAACCCGGTCGATGCCGACGATCGAGATGTAGACCAGATGAGTCACCCCGGCCCGGCGCGCCGCCGCGATCAGGTTCGTCGCCGCCTTCTCGTCGCCGCCGGTCTGCGTGGTCGCGCAGTGCACGATCGTGTCCACGCCCTCGACCGCCGCGTCCAGCCCGGCACCGCCCGCCCGCAGATCGACGCCGTACGGCTGCGAGTGCCGACTGAGCACCCGCACCTCGTGGCCGTCCGCCCGCAGCCGCTCGGTGACGAGCCGGCCGAGTGTTCCGGTCCCGCCGGTCACCAGGATCGTGGTCATGCTGTTCAGCCCCTTCACGCGCCGGGTGCTCCCGGGTGGAACGCCCTTCGCCAGCTGAGACTGAGCAGCCCCCGCGGAATGTGACAGGCGCCCGGCAGGGCCCGTCCAAGCCCTGCCGGCCGACGCCTGTGGTGAGCAGGCCGGTCCGCAGGCCGCAGCTGGGTCGAGGACGGCCGGAGAGGCGAGGGTCGAGTCGTCGAAGCCACCGCGGCCGACGAAGTCCCGGCGTCTTGGCCTTGTGCGGGTGGTTGATCCAGGCCACGTCCTGGAGGACGGCGGGACCGCCCCGCCGGCGACGGTGCGACGCGCGGGCCGGGATCCGCTCGAACGGACCCGACCGGGCCCTACCGGGAGCGCGTGAGCTGGCGCCGTACGAAGCCCAGCTTGTCCGGGTTGACCATGACCCGTACATGGCCGATCAGGCCGTCCCGCACATCGAACGCGACCACAGCGGCAAGCGTGTCCCCGGCCCATGCGGCCAGCCCGGGCGCGCCGTTGACCTCGGCCCACGTGTACTCCAGGCCCGCCGCGAACCGTTCGACACCGCCCGCCACCAGCCGTACGACCTTGTCCCGGCCGAAGACCGGCCGCCGGGCCGCGCTGACCTTGCCGCCGCCGTCGCTGGACCAGGTCACATCCGCCGCGAGCACCTTCTCCAGACCCGCGAGGTCCCCGTCCCGGGCCGCCGTCAGGAACGACGTGACCAGCTCCTGCTGCCGCTCCGGCACCGGCTCGAACCGCGACCGGTCCTCGCCCACCCGCCGCACCGCCCGTCGGTACAGCTGACGGCAGTTGGCCTCGGTCAGATCCAGCGCGCCGGCGATCTCCCGGTGGCCGTACCCGAAGGCCTCGCGCAGCACGTACACCGCGCGCTCGGTCGGTGTGAGCCGCTCCAGCAGGACCAGCATCGCCATCGACACGGCGTCCCGCTGCTCCGCCGACTCCAGCGGGCCGAGCGTGCCGTCCGAGGTGATGACCGGCTCCGGCAGCCAGGTGCCGACGTACTGCTCGCGCCGGGCCCGCGCCGAGGTCAGGCGCGTGAGGCAGAGATGGGTGACGACCTTGGCCAGCCAGGCGGCCGGGTGCTCGATGGCCGTACGGTCCACGCCGCTGAAGCGGAGATACGCGTCCTGCACCGCGTCCTCGGCCTCGTCGGCCGAACCCAGCAGGCGGTAGGCCAGGCCGAACAGGCGCGGACGGTGCGGCTCGAAGTCGTCGGCGGTCGCGCTGCTCATGGCTCCACCCTGCCAGAGCCCACCGACAACGGAGTGAGGTGGCCCGGCGACGGGCAAGGGCCGTCGTCACCGCCGCCGGGCCGGCACGGGAAGATCCAGAAAGGACTAGACCATAGGGTCCAACAGGTGAGCGGGAGTTGAGAAGTCCAGTAACGTCACCTGTGAGCCAACCCACACCGCTCGCCCGTATGGGCGTCAATCAGGCGTGGCACACTGGCTCTGTACCAGAAGCAGCGCACTCCGGGGTCGGTGAAATTCCGAACCGGCGGTTACAGTCCGCGACCCGGTCGCTTCCAGCGGCCGGTTGACCAGGTGAAATTCCTGGACCGACGGTTAAAGTCCGGATGGGAGGCAGTGCGCGGCGGGCGGGCATTCGTGCGCGCCGCCGTATGCGCTCGTCCGTGCGGACGGGTCGGTCCGGCGTCGCCCCCGGTGTCCTCGCTCGTCCTCTGTCGTCTTCGACAGCCCCGGAGTCCGTGCCCGAATGAGGCAGGAGGACCCGGGAAGTGTTCACCGGAATCGTCGAAGAGCTGGGTGAGATCACCGCTGTCGAGAACCTCGGTGACTCCTGTCGTTTCCGAGTGCGCGGCCCGGTGGTCACCGAGGGCGCGAAGCACGGGGACTCCATCGCCGTCAACGGCGTCTGCCTCACGGTCGTCGAGCACGAGACCGACTGGTTCACCGCCGACGTCATGGCGGAGACCCTCGACCGCTCCAGCC
Source organism: Streptomyces sp. NPDC001617 (assembly GCF_053596855.1). NCBI lineage: Bacteria > Bacillati > Actinomycetota > Actinomycetes > Kitasatosporales > Streptomycetaceae > Streptomyces > Streptomyces sp. NPDC001617. The sequence continues at coordinate 47,351 of NZ_JBSFHA010000073.1, read as the reverse complement.
TCGGCGCCATCGCCGTCGGCTCCCGCGTCAACCTCGAACGGCCCATGGCGGTGGGCGCGCGCCTGGGCGGGCACATCGTGCAGGGTCATGTCGACGGCACCGGGCAGGTCCTGGAGCGCAAGCCGTCCGAGAACTGGGAGATCATCAAGATCTCGCTGCCCGCGGACCTCACGCGCTACGTCGTGGAGAAGGGCTCCATCACCGTCGACGGCATCAGCCTCACGGTCGTCGACGCCGGCCCCGACTACTTCACGGTCAGCCTCATCCCGACCACCCTCGCCCTGACCACGCTCGGCATCAAGCAGCCCGGCGACCCGGTCAACCTCGAGGTGGACGTCGTGGCCAAGTACGTCGAGCGCCTGCTCGCCGCCGGTCAGGGGGCCGCGCAGTGAACTCCCTCAACTCCGAGGCCTTCGTCCTGTTCGGCCAGCACATCCTCTGGTCGGACATGATCGGCAACATCCTCGGCCTGATCGCCCTCGCCCTCGGCTGGCGGCGCAACCTCTGGAGCTGGCCGGTCCAGTTCGCCTCCGGCCTCATCCTCTTCGGCGCCTTCTTCGGCCATCTGACCGGCAGCGCGGGCAAGCAGGCGGTCGTCATGGCCGTCGCCCTGTACGGCTGGTGGCAGTGGAACCGCAACAAGGGTGAGTCCGGCGACGGCCACATCGCCCCGCGGTTCGCCACCTGGCGCGAGCGCGGCGCGATGATCGGCGCCGCCGCGGTCGGCACGGTCGTGGTCGCCCTGCTCTTCAAGGCCTACCCGTCCCTGTCCTGGGACCCCTGGCCGGACGCCTACATCTTCGTCGGCACCATCGTCGCCATGTACGCCCAGGCGCGCGGCATGGTCGAGTTCTGGTTCGCCTGGCTCCTCGTCGACCTGGTCGGCGTCCCCCTCAACTTCGCCAACGGCTACGCCTTCTCCGGCTTCGTCTACGTCATCTACGGCGCACTCGTCCTGTGGGGCATGCGCGACTGGTGGCTGCGCTCCCGCAGGACGTCGCAGCCCGTCCTGGAAGGAGCGCCGGCATGACAGCGGCACCGATTCTCTACAGCACGGACGGCATCGAGGACTGGTCGCTCGACCCGGTCGAGCAGGCCATCGCCGACATCGCGGCCGGCCGCCCGATCGTGGTCGTCGACGACGAGGACCGCGAGAACGAGGGCGACCTGGTCGTCGCCGCCGAGAAGGTCACCCCCGAGATCGTGGCCTTCATGATGAGCGAGTGCCGCGGCCTGATCTGCGCGCCCATGGAGAGCGACGAGCTGGAGCGGCTGAAGCTCCCGCAGATGGTCGACGACAACACCGAGTCGATGAAGACGGCCTTCACCGTCTCCGTGGACGCCTCCGGCGCGCACGGCGTGACCACCGGCATCTCGGCCTCCGACCGCGCCACCACGCTCCGGCTCCTGGCGAGCGGTGACGCCGAGGCTTCCGACTTCGTGCGCCCCGGCCACATCTTCCCCCTGCGCGCCAAGCCCGGCGGCGTCCTGACCCGCAACGGCCACACCGAGGCCGCCGTCGACCTCGCCCGCCTCGCGGGCCTGCGCCCGGCCGGCGCGATCGTCGAGATCGCCGGCGAGGACGGCCGCATGCTGCGCCTGCCCGAGCTGATCCCGTTCGCCCGCAAGCACGGCCTGACGATCATCTCCATCGAGGACCTGATCGCCTACCGCCGGACCAGCGAGCCCACCGTCCGCCGCGAGGCCGAGACCCATCTGCCCACCGCCCACGGCGAGTTCAAGGCCTACGGCTACCGCTCCACCGTCGACGGCGTCGAGCACGTCGCTCTCGTCGCCGGCGAGATCGGCGACGGCGAGGACGTCCTGGTCCGCGTCCACTCCGAGTGCCTGACCGGCGACATCTTCTCTTCCCTGCGCTGCGACTGCGGACCCCAGCTGAACGCCTCCCTGGAGCGCATCCAGGAAGAGGGCAGGGGAGTGGTCGTCTACCTGCGCGGCCACGAGGGCCGCGGTATCGGCCTGCTCTCCAAGCTGCGCGCCTACGAGCTCCAGGAGCGGGGCCGCGACACCCTCGACGCCAACCTGGAGCTCGGCCTGCCCGCCGACGCCCGGGACTACGGCGCGGGTGCCCAGATCCTCGAAGACCTCGGCGTCCGCAGCGTCCGCCTGATGACCAACAACCCCGACAAGACCGACGCTCTTGTCCGCCATGGGCTCAAGGTCACCGGCCGGGAGCCGATGCCCGTACAGGCGGGTGAGCACAACCTCCGCTACCTGCGCACCAAGCGGGACCGGATGGGACACGACCTGCCCTGGCTGGACACCACCCCGGTGTCCACCTGCAGCAACCAGTAATCGCACCTCTAGGAGACAAGAGAACGTGAGCGGCAAGGGCGCACCGGAGCTGTCCGTACGCAACGTCGGAGACCTGCGGGTCGCCGTCATCGCGGCGCAGTGGCACGAAAAGGTGATGGACGGCCTGGTGGACGGCGCCCTGCGCGCCCTGCACGACCTCGGCATCGACGAGCCGACCCTGCTGCGGGTCCCCGGCAGCTGGGAGCTCCCGGTCGTCGCCAAGGTCCTCGCGGGCCGCGGCTACGACGCGATCGTCGCCCTCGGTGTCGTCATCCGCGGCGGCACCCCGCACTTCGAGTACGTGTGCCAGGGCGTCACCCAGGGCCTGACCCAGGTCTCCGTCGAGACCGGCGTCCCCGTCGGGTTCGGCGTGCTGACCTGCGACACCGAGGAACAGGCCCTGGACCGCGCCGGAATCGCGGGCTCCAGCGAGGACAAGGGGCACGAGGCGGTGACGGCGGCGGTGGCGACCGCGGCCACCCTCCGCTCAGTATCTGAACCGTGGCGCTGACGAATCGCGTATGTGGATAGGGTGGGCGTCACCATGTCCAATAAGACGTTCGAGGAGCTCTTCACCGAGCTCCAGCACAAGGCCGCCCACGGCGATCCCGCCACTTCCCGCACCGCAGAACTGGTCGGCAAGGGCGTCCATGCCATCGGCAAGAAGGTCGTCGAAGAGGCCGCCGAGGTCTGGATGGCCGCCGAGTACGAGGGCAAGGAGGCGGCCGCCGAGGAGATCTCGCAGCTGCTGTACCACGTCCAGGTGATGATGGTCGCCCGCGGGATCTCCCTGGACGACGTCTACGCCCACCTGTAAGCCGCACACCCCCACTCGCACACCTCACACGCAAAGGAAGCCGACCTCATGCTGCGCATCGCCGTCCCCAACAAGGGTTCCCTGTCAGGCCCTGCGGCGGAGATGCTGCATGAGGCCGGCTACCAGCAGCGCCGCGAGTCCAAGGAGCTGCGGATCGTCGACCCGGTCAACGACGTGGAGTTCTTCTACCTCCGGCCGCGCGACATCGCGATCTACGTCTCCTCCGGCCAGCTCGACATCGGCATCACCGGCCGCGACCTGCTGATCGACTCCGGCGCCGACGCCGAGGAGATCCTCCCGCTCGGCTTCGCCCGCTCCACCTTCCGCTTCGCCTCCAAGCCGGGCACCGCGACCGGCATCGAGGACCTGAAGGGCAAGACGATCGCCACCTCGTACGAGGGCATCGTCGCGGGGCACCTCGCCGACGGCGGCATCGACGCCTCCGTCGTGCACCTGGACGGCGCCGTCGAGACCGCCATCGAGCTCGGTGTCGCCGAGGTCATCGCGGACGTCGTCGAGACCGGCACCAGCCTGCGCAATGCCGGCCTGGAGGTCTTCGGCGAGCCGATCATGAAGTCCGAGGCCATCGTCATCCGCCGCACCGGGGCGGACGGCGAGGAGCCCAAGGTGCAGCAGTTCCTGCGCCGCCTCCAGGGCGTCCTGGTGGCCCGGACGTACGTGATGATGGACTACGACTGCCGAGTCGAGCAGCTGGAGAAGGCCGTCGCCCTGACCCCCGGTCTGGAGTCGCCGACCGTCTCCCCGCTGCACAACGAGGGCTGGGTCGCCGTCCGCGCGATGGTCCCCGCCAAGGAGGCCCAGCGGATCATGGACGACCTGTACGATCTCGGCGCCCGGGCCATCCTGACCACGGCCATCCACGCCTGCCGTCTCTGAGGGACGTACGAGAGATGTCCGCACTGCCCACCCTCCCGGTCACCTTCCGGCCGGGCCGCACCCGGGCCGTCCTGCTCACCAGCGGTGTCGTGATCTTCGTGGTGATCACGGTCATCGCGCTGCTCCTGGACCAGCTCAGCCCCGGCGAGAAGCTCAGCTTCGTCCTCACCGGCGCGATCCTCTTCGGCGTGCTGGCAACCCTCGCCCGGGTGAAGGTCGTCGCCGCCGAGGACGGCGTCACCGTGGTCAACATCGCCAGCAGGCGCCACCTGGAATGGGCCGAAATCCTCCATGTGAACCTGCGCCCCGGGGACCCCTGGGTCTTCCTCAACCTCAGCGACGGCACCAGCCTGCCCGCGCTGGGCATCCAGCCCGGCATCGCAAAGGAGCGTGCCATCGCCGACGCGCGCACCCTCCGGGCGCTCGCCGAGGCCCGCTCGACAAGGGATCTGCCGTAGAGGCCCTTGTCTTGATTAATCTGTTGGCGGAGGCGTTTTCGTCGCGCCTCCGCCGCCGATGTTCCCGCCGGGCATCGGCTGCCCCTGCTACCCGAGGAGTGACTCCCTCCAGCGATGGACGGATCGTCCTGTAGTACCTGCGCCGCCCCCTCACGACATACCGAGGCGGCGGCATCATGACCACCCCCCTGCTGCTCCTCGGAGCGGCCCTCCTGCTGATCCTCGCCAACGGCTTCTTCGTCGCCGCGGAGTTCGGCCTGGTCACGGTCGAGTCCACGGACGCCGAGAAGGCCGCGGCCGAGGGCGACAAACGAGCCCGCAGGGTCGCGGAGTCGCTGAAGGAACTCTCCTTCCAGCTCTCCGGCACCCAGCTCGGCATCACCATCACCTCCCTCGTCGTCGGCATGCTCGCCGAACCGGCGCTCGCGGAGCTGCTGCACGGCCCGTTCAAGGCCGTCGGCATCCCCGAGGGGGCGGTCTCCGGCGTCGCGGTGGTCGTCGGCATGCTGCTGGCTTCGGCCGTGCAGATGGTGATCGGCGAACTCGTGCCCAAGAACTGGGCGGTGTCCAAGCCCATGCAGGTCGCGCGTTTCGTCGCCGGCCCGCAGCACGCCTTCGCGCGCCTGTTCCGCCCGGTCATCGCCGCGCTGAACACGGTCGCCAACCGCCTCGTCCGCGCCCTGGGCGTCGAGCCCGCCGATGAGCTGGCCTCCGCCCGCACCCCCGGCGAGCTGGTCTCCCTGGCCCGGCACTCCGCACAGGCCGGCGCCCTGGAACAGGACACGGCCGACCTCTTCGTACGGACCCTGTCGCTCGCCGAGCTGACCGCGCAGCACGTCATGACCCCGCGCGTGAAGGTCAGCGCGCTGCAGTCGTCGGCGACCGCCGAGGACGTGGTCAACCTGACCCGCGCCACCGGCCTGTCCCGCTTCCCCGTCTACAAGGAGAAGATCGACGAGGTCGTCGGCATGGTCCACCTCAAGGACGCGCTGGCGGTCCCCGCACACGACCGTCTGCGCACCCCGGTCCTCCGTATCGCCCGCCCGGCGCTGCTGGTCCCGGAGACCCTGCCGGTCCAGCCCCTGCTGGCCCAGCTGCGCAGCGAGCAGCCCATCGCGGTCGTCGTCGACGAGTACGGCGGCACGGCGGGCGTGGTCACCCTGGAGGACATCGTCGAGGAGATCGTCGGCGAGGTCCGCGACGAGCACGACGGCCAGGACGTGCCGGAACTCGCCGCCGCCCCGCCCGAGGACGGCAGGCCCGCCTGGGACGCCGACGGCAGCTGCCGCGTCGACATCCTGCAGCGGATAGGCCTTGACGTGCCCGAGGGCCCGTACGAGACCGTCGCGGGTCTGGTCGCCGACCTGCTCGGCCGCATCCCGGCCGCCGGCGACAAGGCCGAACTGCCCGGCTGGCGGCTGACCGTGCGCCGGGTGGGCCACTACCGTGCCGAGCGCGTGCGGCTGGTCCGGACCGGGCCGGTCGTGGAGGTCGCCCGATGAGCGTGCTCCAGCTCCTCTTCGCCGCGCTGCTCGTGCTCGCCAACGGGTTCTTCGTCGGCGCGGAGTTCGCGCTCGTGTCGGTCCGCCGAAGCCAGATCGAGCCATTGGGCACGGCCCGGGCCCGCCAGGTGTTGTACGGCCTCGAGCGGCTTCCGCAGATGATGGCCGCGGCCCAGTTCGGTATCACCGTCTGCTCGTTGACGCTGGGCGCGGTCGCCGAGCCGACGGTGGCACACCTGCTTGAACCGGTGTTCGAGTGGATCCATCTGCCGGACGGCGTGATCCACCCGCTGGGTTACGTCATCGCGCTCGCCGCGGTGGTCTTCTTCCACCTGGTCATCGGTGAGATGGTGCCGAAGAACCTGGCGATGGCCGCACCGGAGAAGGCCGCGGTGTGGCTCGCCCCGGGCCTGGTCGCCTTCGCCCGTGTCTGCAAGCCGATCACCATCGCGCTCGGCGCCGTCGCCCAGGGGATCCTGCGGCTCTTCCGGGTCGAGCCGAAGGACGAGGTCGAGGCGGTCTTCACCAGCGAGCAGCTCAACCGGCTGGTGGAGGACTCCGGCCAGGCCGGTCTGCTCGACCCGGAGGAGCAGGAACGTCTGGAGGACGCCCTGGAGCTGGGCTCCCGTCCGGTGACGGACGTGCTCCTGAAGCGCGAGTCCCTGGTGACGGTCAGCCCGTCGGTCACGCCGGGCCGCATCGTCGAGCTCACCGCCCGCACCGGCTACTCCCGCTTCCCGGTCGCAGCCGAGAACGGCGCCTTCATGGGCTATCTGCACGTGAAGGACGTACTCGACCTGGAGGACTCCCAGCGGGCCGTACCCCAGCAGCTCTGGCACCCGATGACGACCCTGAGGTCTGACCTGCCGCTCGACGACGCCCTCACGGTGATGCGCCGGGCCGCGACCCACCTGGCCCAGGTGGCCGACGGGTCGGGCAAGGTGCTGGGGCTGGTGGCGCTGGAGGACGTGCTGGAGTTGTTGGTGGGTGAGGTCACGGACCCGGCCCATCGAGAGGTGCCGGAGGTGAAGGTGACGGAGCCCAGGGGGAGCGGGGAGCCGGAGCAGGCGCTCGCGGGCTGAAGTACGGGGGCGGACTGCGGTTGTTGTCCGCCCCGGACGGGCCGCCCCGGACGGGCCGCCCGGGGCGGCCCGTCCGGTTCGAGAACGTCACACCGCCGCTTGGGACGTCACATCGCGGACGGATCCTGCGGCCCCCGCCCCGACAGCACCTCCCCGTACGCCTGCATCAGATCCGGCAACCGCAACGTCGACAAGTCGTCCCGCGACAACATCCCGGGGTACGTCGACAACCGCAGATCCCGATACGCGCAGCTCTTCTCGTACAGCGTCCGCAGGAACCGTCCGTTGCCCAGCTCGTCGATCCATCCCTGGTCCACCACGTGCCCGGCGATGGACCGCAGTTCGTCGAGGGCCTCCTCGTCCCACACGTCCCCGTTCTCGCCCGCCAACACCTCGCCGATGGAGGTGAGTTCGAGCGGGCGGTAGGAGGGGAAGTCGACGCGGGTGGTGAAGCGGGACGACAGGCCGGGGTTGGCGGCGAGGAGGCGGTCCATGCCCTCGGGGTAGCCGGCCAGGATGACCACCAGGTGGTCCCGGTTGTCCTCGGCCCGCTTCAGCAGGACCTGCAACGCCTCGTCGCCATACGCATCCCCCTTGCCGTAACCGGAGTTGGAGAGCGAGTACGCCTCGTCGACGAAGAGCACGCCACCGATCGCGGAGTCGATCAGTTCGTTGGCCTTGACGGCCGTCTGGCCCAGGTACTCGCCCACCAGATCGGCGCGCTGGGCCTCGACCAGGTGGTCGCCGCCGAGGAGGCCGAGGGCGTAGAAGACGCGGCCCAGGATGCGGGCGACCGTGGTCTTGCCGGTGCCGGAGGGGCCGGAGAAGACGAAGTGGCGTTTGGGGGGCTGGACCGGCAGTCCCTGACCGGTCCGCAGCCTCGCCATGTTCAACTGGGCGGACAGCGCCTTCACCTGGCGCTTCACCGGCTCCAGGCCCACCATGCGCTCGAGCTCGGCGAGCGCCTCCTCGAGTAGTGCGGGGTCGGTGGGACCGGCGGGCAGCGGTGAGCCGGTGACGGTCTTCTCGCGGACGAGCGGGTCGATCGCCGACGGCAGCGGGCCGACCGGCGGAAGATCCGGCTCGGGGTACCTCAGGTCCCGCCCTTCGGCGCCGAAGAGCGGGTCGAGGGCGTCCGGGCCCTCCAGGACGTCCTGGGTGCCGGCGAGGGCGATCGCCGCGAGGTCGGTCGCGTCGTCGTAGCCGTCGCCCTCGGCGATCGCGGCGAGCCGGGCCGAGGTGTCCATGAAGGCGGGGTCGACGCGGTGCACGGCCCGGTAGAGGGGAAGCGCGGCGGCCGAGCGGCCGGTGCCCTCGTGGGCCCGCGCCAGCCAGTACCGCAGCTCCTTGCGCTGCGGCTGTTCGCTGCGACAGCGCATCAGTGCGGCGGACAGGAGCGGTTCGGCCTGGCCGTACATCTCCAGGCGGACCCGCGCCATCCCGCCGAACAGGCCCGCCTCGATGCCCAGCAGTGGGTCGTCGATCAGCGGGTCGGTGTGGCGGACCAGCTGCTCCCAGTCCTTGACCAGATAGGCGCGGCAGGCGTGCAGGAAGCGGACCTGGTGGTCGGTGTCCACGGGTGGGAGGCCGGCGAGGGCCCGGTCGAGTTCCGGGACGTGGCGGCCGTCGAGCCAGTGGGAGGCGTGCGCGAGCAGCAGGTCGCGGGGGCTCTCCAGCACCGGCTGCACCCACCAGCCGAGCCAGTACCAGGAGTTGAGGGCCCGGCGGTGCCGGGCGCGCTGTTCCCCGAAGCGGTCCCGGTGCCGGAACATCCGCAGCAGCGCGGTCGTCGTGTCGACGCGCAGCGCGTGCAGCCCGAGCCAGCCGTCGGCCATCCCGGGATCCATCCGGACCGCGGCCCGGAACTCCTCCTCCGCCTGCGGATAGGCGCCCATCGTGTAGGCATCCACACCTCGCAGCCAGGCGAGGTCGGCCGGGGCCTCGGGGCCCTGCGTGCCGAAGTCCATCACGTCCCCCACAAACCGTGCCCCCGTCGGTTGGCCCACGGGCGGTCACCCGTCGGCCGCCTTGATCGAACCGCCGTGCCGCGGACCGGAGTTGCGGTGCGCGCAGCCGTCGTCCGTAGGTCGCACCGAGGGCATCGTACCTGCGGGGGTGTCGCCTGCCGAAGGGTGCCGCACAGGACGTTTGGCGAGGTGAGGGCGGGTGAGGTCCGGATCGGACGGTGACCGAGAGTGAGCAAAAGGCGCCGCACCGCGTCCGGAAAACGGGGTGAGGGCAGAACGAAGCCCCCGATCACGGGGGAACAACCGGGGGCTTCGCGAGTGTGGGCGGCTTTGAAGGCCGCACATTGAGAACGTAAGACCTGTATGGCCCCCGGGTCAAGCGGAGTTGGGCGCCTGTGGGAGGTTCCTACGGAGGCTCCTTCACGAGTTCAGCACATTGCGGATGGATCGTCACTCTCGGTGAGATCCTGGTCCGGTCCAAGTGTGTTCACGGGCCCCGGGAGCACCTCGTATCCCTTCTCGCACTGTCGTACCAGGAGGTCCGCGAACGGCCGCGAGGGGTCATCGGTGAAGTGCCGGCGTTCCGCCTGGACCCACCCGGCCCAGAACTCCCGCTGTTCCTCTCCGTCCCGCAGACGCCCACGCGTCCAGGAGTCCTCGTTCGGCAACTCCATCCACAGCAGCCGGGCGAGGTGCGGACGCAGGGCGCGGCGGCCGGCGCCGACGCCCTCGACGAGGACGACGGGGGCGGGCGGGAGGGGGCGGGGCGACCCGAACCGGCGGGCTCGCCAGTCGTAGGGGGTGTAGTGGGCGGTCTCGCCGCGGCGGAACGGTTCGATCACCTGGGTCAGGAGTCTGCCGGTCCACTCGAACAGCTCGTCGTGGCTGGCGATGTCGTCGAGGTGCAGTACCGGGGCGTCGCCGAGCGCCCGAGCCAACTCCCCGGCGAACGTGGACTTTCCGGAGCCGGCGTGCCCGTCGACGCCGATCAGGCGGACCGGGCCACAGGACGGTGGGAGCCGGCGGAGCCGAGTGGCGAGGTCGTGAATGGCCGTTCCTTGGCTGGGAAAGGTGCGGGCGTGTGAGACAGGAACAGTCTAATCGGCCTCGAAAAGGGTTACCTGCCAGGCAGGCCAGACGGTCGGGGCCACGGTCGACCCGTACCCCTGTCAAGGCGGTCCGGTGGGCCAGGTCGCATCAGTGGTATAGACCAATATTGATGGGCGTGGCAAGGGCCGAAGTGCTGGCAGGGCGCCCTGCCTTTGGCCATAGTTGGCGCACAATACTCGGACACCTGGGGGTCGTTCCACCCATGAGCAGAGCCGAACAGCCGTCCCGTAGAACCGTCCTGGCCGCCGCGGTCGCCGCAGCAGTGGTGGGCCCGTCGGTCTCCATGGGCGTGGCCCATGCGGCGGACTCCGCCGAGGACCCGGCCCGCCCGGTCGACTACCACGCCTGGACCTCGCACCCCGACTGGCGCTCCGGCACCGCCCAGGGCACCCGCGCCATCGCCGGTGTCCGTCCCGGCGTCGTGATCGCCACCCCGGTCGGCACCACCGACTACACGGACCCGCACACCGGCACGACCGCGAGCTGGGAGTACGCGACCTGGACCTCCCCGGTCCACAAGCTCCGCGTCCCCGTCACCGAGGTCGTCTCCTCCTGGAACGCGCACACCCCGGCCGGCACCTGGCTCCAGGTCGAGCTGCACGGCACGTACTCCGACGGCACCGAGACCCCCTGGTACGTGATGGGCCGCTGGGCGGCCGGCGACCAGGACATCAAGCGGACCTCGGTCGACGGCCAGACCGACGGCAAGAGCACCATCTGGACGGACACCTTCGCCATCGACGACGCGACGACCGGCCTGCGCCTGGTGTCGTACCGCCTCCGTCTCACCCTCTATCGCGAGCCCGGCATCAAGCTCACCCCCACCGTGTGGCGGCTCGGCGCGATGGGCTCGGACATCCCCGACCGCTTCACGGTCCCGGCCTCGACACCCGGCCTCGCCCAGGAGCTGATCGTCCCGCGCTACTCGCAGGAGATCCACAAGGGGCAGTACCCCGAGTACGACAACGGCGGCGAGGCCTGGTGCAGCCCCACCTCCTCTCAGATGATCATCGAGTACTGGGGCGGCCGGCTCACCCCCGAGCAGCTGTCCTGGGTGGACCCGAGCTATGCCGACCCACAGGTCGACCACGCGGCCCGCTTCACCTACGACTACCAGTACGAGGGCTGCGGCAACTGGCCGTTCAACGCCGCCTACGCCGCCACGTACAAGGACCTCCAGGGCATCGTCACCCGGCTCGGCTCGCTCACCGATCTGGAGACGCTGATCGCGGCCGGCATCCCGGCCATAACGTCCCAGTCGTTCCTCAAGGAGGAGCTGACGGGGGCGGGTTACGGCACCTCCGGGCACCTGATGACCGTCATCGGCTTCACGGCGGACGGCGATGTGATCGCCAACGACCCGTTCTCGCCGAGCGACGAGGCGGTGCGACGGGTGTACATCCGCCGGGAGTTCGAGAACATCTGGCTCAGGACCAAGCGGTACAACGCCAGTGGCAAGGTCGTCTCCGGCACCGGCGGTGTCTGCTACCTGTACTTCCCGGCGCGTCTCACCGCCCGCCAGTGCAAGGCGCTGGCCGCGGTCGGCGTGCACTGACCCCCACACACTCCCGCGTAGGCCCCGGGAAAACCGGGGCCTTTGCGCTGTGACCAACGTCTCTGCCGCAAAAGCCATTCAAGGTGGCAAGGTGGACAGAACTGTAGGGGGAGTCCACCGCATCACCGACCTCAGTGAGACGCCATGACCGCACACTCGGCCACCGCCGCCCGTACCCGCACCGGCGGCCCCAAGGAAGACGGCCCGAAGATCTTCGAGCATGTCATGGGGTGGACCCTCGTCGTGGTCGTCGCGATGCTCGTCACCCAGCTCGGCCTGCTGTGATCCGAGGCACGCCGACCTGGTTTCACCTCGGCTTCCGTTAGTCGATCAGAGTCGAACGAGTGGGCGTTGTTGTTCTGACATACTGCGGATGTCCCGCCACCGCCGCCCGAGACCAGGGTCTAAATTGAAGATCAGCGAACAGAGCGACACCGCCCGCCCGCGTGCGCGTGGTACGGAGCGCTCGCTGGCGCGCCGCGCCGAACTCATCGCCATCGGGCGGAAGTTGTTCGCCGACACGTCGTACGACGCGCTCTCCATGGATGACATCGCCAAGCAGGCTCATGTCGCCAAGGGGCTGATCTACTACTACTTCCAGTCCAAGCGCGGCTACTACCTCGCGATCATCCATGACTCGGTCGCCGACCTGGTCAACTTCGCGGCGAGCGGCGTGGAACTGGAGCAGCTGGACCGGGTCCACCGCACCATGGAGGGCTACCTCCGCTACGCCGAGCACAACCAGGCCGCCTTCCGTACGATCGTCAGCGGCGGCGTCGGCTTCGACGCCGAGGTGCACGCCGTGCGGGACGGGGTGCGCGAGGCGATCGTGGCGACCATCGCCGAAGGCGCGTACGGCCGTACGGACATATCGTCGCTCGCCCGCATGGGCCTGTTCGGCTGGGTGTGCAGCGTGGAGGGCGCCACCCTCGACTGGATCGACCGGCCGCGGCTCTCCCGCGACCAGATGCGCGAACTCCTGGTCAAGACGCTCGGCGGCACCCTGCGCGCCATCGAGGAACTCGACCCCGACTACACGGCCCCCGGTCCCGCGCGCCGCGACGCCTGAGACGAGGGGTGGAGGCTCCCGCGCCCCCGCCCCAACCACCGTACCGCCGCCGTCAGTTGACCGTCCCGATGGTCCGCCCGGATGGGCGCGGGACCGGTGACGTGCCCCACACCGGGAGGCCCCGGTGACCCCAGTCCGATCGGCGCCCACCACGACCGTGTCCCCGGATGAACCGGTTCGCGCCGTCAAAGGCTCCCAGGTCGATTGCACCAGGCCGGCGGCAGAGGGGGCCGTCCGTCACGGGTCGCTTTCCGTCAGGGATCGGACACGCTGAGTAGTCGAGGTATTCTTGAAGTAAGCGGTCGTTAACTGGTGACGAGATGCCTCCGATCGGGCATACTCACAGCGCACAGCCGCTGGTCAGCAGCTTCCGAGACCCGGGAGAGCGAGCGTCGGCTGGGCATCGGAGCAAGACCCGGCGGAGCCGCCCCCACCCAAGGCGCACGTCGGCCGATGTGCCCTACACAGGGAGGAGAGCGTCGCCATGCCCGACCGCGCCCCGCAGCCGGTGGACCGTCAACTGCCCACGGACGAGGCCCGAGAGCTGATCTCGCTCGTCCGTGATATCGCCCAGCGCGAGATCGCCCCGAAGGCGGCCGCGGAGGAGGACGCCGGGCGCTTCCCGCGCGAGGTCTTCACACTGCTCTCGGAGTCGGGACTGCTCGGACTGCCGTACGACTCCGAATACGGCGGCGGCGACCAGCCGTACGAGGTCTATCTCCAGGTCCTGGAGGAGCTGGCCGCGGCGCGCCTCACGGTCGGCCTCGGCGTCAGCGTCCACACCCTCGCCTCCTTTGCGCTCGCCGCCTACGGCAGCAAGGAACAGCAGGTCGAGCACCTGCCGGACATGCTCGGTGGTGGTCTGCTCGGCGCGTACTGCCTCTCCGAGCCGGCCTCCGGCTCCGACGCCGCCTCCCTGCGTACGAAGGCCGTGCGCGACGGCGACGACTGGGTGATCACCGGCACCAAGGCCTGGATCACGCACGGCGGGATCGCCGACTTCTACACGGTCATGGCGCGGACGGGAGAGGAAGGCGCGCGCGGGATCACCGCTTTCCTGGTTTCCGGTGACGCCGAGGGCCTCAGCGGTGCCGTCCCCGAGAAGAAGATGGGCATGAAGGGTTCGCCCACCGCGCAGGTCCACTTCGACGGGGTGCGGGTCTCCGACGAGCGGCGCATCGGCGAGGAAGGCCAGGGCTTCGCGATCGCGCTGGCCTCGCTCGACTCCGGGCGGCTCGGCATCGCGGCCTGTGCGATCGGGCTGGCCCAGGCGGCGCTCGACGAGGCGGTCGCGTACGCCACCGGGCGGCAGCAGTTCGGGCGGCCCATCGCCGACTTCCAGGGGCTGCGGTTCATGCTCGCCGACATGGCCACCCAGATCGAGGCGGGGCGTGCCCTGTACCTGACGGCGGCCCGACTGCGCGACGCCGGGCGGCCGTTCGCCAAACAGGCGGCCATGGCCAAGCTGTACTGCACCGACACCGCGATGAAGGTGACGACCGACGCGGTCCAGGTCCTCGGCGGGTACGGCTACACGGCCGACTTCCCGGCCGAGCGCTATATGCGCGAGGCCAAGGTCCTGCAGATCGTCGAGGGCACCAACCAGATCCAGCGGATGGTCATCGCCCGTCACCTGGCAGGTCCGGAGACCCGCTGAACTGCCCCGGCCTGACCTGCGGCGCCGCGAGCCGGACCCACTCCGGGTCGTGGCGCCCCGGCAGGGTGCGGCCGCGGTCGGCCCAGGCGCGCATCAGGTCGCGGTAGATCGGTGGGTCCTGGGGTTGCGGCGGCGCCAACGGAACCGTTCCCGTGGAGCGGCGCCGGACCGCCGTGTACGTGGGGGTCATACCAGGGCAACGCGGAGGCGGCCGGACAAGTCACCGATCCCCGGAATCGACCGTGAGTTCGTCGGCGTCTCTGGTCAGCCACCGTTGTCTGACGTACCGTCAGCCAGACTCTCTCCAGGGAGGTTTGGCATGGCCGACGACCGCCCCGTACCGCTCGACGAGTACCCCGTGCACCAGGTCCCCCTGTCCATGAAGCACATGGCGACCGGGGACCGGAACGCCTACGACCGCTGCATCTTCCACGTCCTCGACCACGAGGGACGCGCCCTGCTCATCCTGGGCCTCGGGGTCTATCCCAATGTCGGTGTGATCGACGCGTACGCGACCCTGCGGATGGGGGAGACCCTGCACGCGGTACGGGCCTCGGACGCGCTCGGTGAGGACCGTATGCGGCTCGCCGTCGGACCGCTGAGGATCGAGGTCGAGGAGCCGCTGCGCCGGCTGAGGCTGCGCTGCGACGACGAGTCGCTGTCGTACGACCTCGTCTGGACCGCCGGCTTCCCGGCCCTGTGGGAGCCGCACCATCTCCAGCGCCGCGGCGACCGGCTCACCCTCGAAGGGCGCCGGTTCGTGCAGGCGGGGAGCGTGGAGGGCGTGATCCGGGCTGCCGGCGAGGAGTTCCGGGTCACGGCCACCGAGTGGACGGGGACCCGTGACCGCAGCTGGGGTGTGCGGCCCATACCGGGGGAGGAGGGCGGCCGGTTCGCGGAGGAGCAGCCGACCGAGGGGTTCCACTGGCTGTGGTGTCCGGTCCGCTTCGAGGACCGGTTCCTGATGGTGATCGTCCAGGAGGACGCCGACGGCTACCGCACCCTGAACGACGCGACCCTCGTCCGCCCCGGCCACCGCGACCGCCAACTCGGCTGGCCCCAGCCCGAGATCACGTACCGCTCGGGAACCCGCCACCCGGAGAGCGCCCTCATCCACCTCGGCGACCTTCGCAAACCCCAGGAGTTGGAGGTCGAGATCCTCACCTCCTCCCCGCTGGCGATCGGGGCCGGCTACCCGCCCGCCGGCGACTGGCAGCACGGCACCTGGCGGGGGAGGGGCTGGACCGACCGGCAGACGTACGACCTGACGCAGGCGCACCCTCTCGCCGCGTACGGCGTCACCGACCACGCGGCCCGCTTCCGCCTGGACGGCCGGACCGGCCACGGCGTCTTCGAGCACGGCTCGTTCGGGCGGCACGACCCGAGCGGGTTCACGGACTTCAAGTCGGTCGCACCATAGGGGGGTTCACGACATGGCGGCCACGGCACCCCGCCCTCGCACCACCACCCGCGATCCGGAGGACATCGCCCGCCGCCTCACCGCCTGGCTCGGTACCCGCCTCCCCGGCGCCAAGGCGACCGGCGTCACCGTCCCCGAGTCCAACGGTATGTCCAGCGAGACCCTGCTCTTCGACATCGAGCACCCGGAACCGCCGGTCCGCGCCTGCGCGTTGAGGCTCGCCGCGGACCCGGCGGCGTACACCGTCTTCCCGGTCTACGACATGCCGCGCCAGTACCGCACGATGCGTGTCGTCGCCGAGCACACCGACCTGCCCGTGCCGAAGGTGCTCTGGCTGGAGAAGGACCCGGGCCCGCTCGGGGCGCCGTTCTTCGTCATGGAGCGGGTCGAGGGACGCGTCCCCCCGGACGTCATGCCGTACACCTACGAGGGCAACTGGCTGCACGCGGCGAGCGACGCGGAGCGCGAGCGGCTGGAGGCGGCGTCGGTCGGTCTGTTGGCGAGGCTGCACGACCAAGTGCCACCGGAGGCGGCCGAGTTTCTCGCCCTCCCGGGCGACGGCGACTCGCTGCGCCGCCACGTCACCGCCCAACGTGCCTACTACGACTGGGTGGTTGACGGACGCACCCGCTCACCGCTCATCGAGGCCGCGTTCGACCGGCTGGAGGACCTCTGGCCGCGCGATCCGGGCGCACCCGTACTCAACTGGGGTGACGCGCGCATCGGGAACGTCGTCTACGACGGCTTCGAGCCCGCCGCCGTACTGGACTGGGAGATGGCGGCCCTGGCCCCGCGCGAGGTCGACCTCGGCTGGACCGTCTATCTGCACCGCTTCTTCCACGACCTGACGGTCGCCTTCGGCCAGCACGGACTGCCGGACTTCCTGCGCCGCGACCGCGTCGAGGCCCGCTACGCCGAACTCACCGGCCACACACCGCGCGACATGGACTTCCACACGCTGTACGCCGCGCTGCGGCACGCGATCGTGATGCTGCGTGTCGCCTACCGGCAGGTGCACTTCGGTGAGGTGGCCGTCCCGGCGGACCCGGACACCCTGATCCTGCACCACGGCAGCCTGCGAGCCATGGTGCAGGGCAGCTACTGGGATTGAGCGAGGCGGCTCAGGCGGCCCGGCGCATCACCGGCACGCGCATCGGGCGCGAGCCAGGGCCGCCGACGTGCGAGAACGGCTGCGTCCGCCAGTCGAGCCCCTGAGGGAGCGTCAACAGAAGGGCGGTGTCCTGCTCCTGGGGCTCGGTCGACTTGTCCGCGGAGCGGGCGTCGGCGGCCCGGCGGCCCGTACCGGCGCACACTGTGAGGCCGAACGGGTTCCACGGCGAGGCACACAGCGCGTGCTCCGGCAGAACCTCCTCGTCCGCCAGCAGGGCGATGGGCTGCGCGCAGTCCGGGCAGATCACCCGGTACATCTCGAAGGTGTCGTACGCGTCGAGCTCGTCGTCGAAGTCGTCGGGTTCGACGCCCTCCGGCTCGGGTTCGACGACAGCCTGGAGCCGCTTGGGCGCGGTACGACCAGGGCGCTTAAGACTCTGCATGGATAACTCCCCCTTGGGCTGGGGCCGTGAAGGCGCTGCGGCCTCGACCACAGCAAGCACTTCCCGCCCGGTCTCGCGGGTAATCACGAGAGCATCACGGAGACGTCTCCCTGGGTGTGGTGTTCGTCACATGCCGTGTGCAGGTGCCCGTGGCGGACGATTTTTCCCTCGGTCGGCTCACAGGCTGCTCTCGTCCACATCACGAACCGGGCATGACCTGGGCCGCTGAGGTATCCGAGGAGATCAAGCGCACTGTAGGTTCTTGCGCCATGGAGGAGCTCGACCGACAAATCGTTCAGCTGCTCGTCAAGGACGGGCGGATGAGCTACACCGACCTGGGCAAGGCCACGGGCCTGTCCACGTCGGCCGTGCACCAGCGGGTGCGTCGGCTGGAACAGCGGGGCGTCATCCGCGGCTACGCGGCGGTCGTCGACCCCGAGGCGGTCGGGCTGCCCATGACCGCGTTCATCTCGGTCAAACCGTTCGATCCCAGTGCGCCGGACGACATCGCGGAGCGGTTGGCGGGGGTGCCGGAGATCGAGGCGTGCCACAGTGTGGCGGGCGACGAGAACTACATCCTCAAGGTGCGGGTGGCCACGCCGCACGAGCTGGAGGAGTTGTTGGCCCGGCTGCGGACGTTGGCGGGGGTCTCGACGCGAACGACGGTGGTTCTCTCGACTCCGTACGAGGCCAGGCCGCCGCGGATCTGAGGACCTGCGTACCGGACGGTCCCGGTGACACGCGAGACTGTTCCCCATGAGTGAGCGCACCCCCGAACCGGCCACCGTCCTCCTCCGTCGCGGCGAAGTCCACAGTCCCGCCGACCCCTTCGCCACCGCAATGGTCGTCGAGCGGGGGCAGGTGGCCTGGGTCGGGTCCGAGGGTGCTGCTGATGCCTTTGCGGACGGGGTCGACGAGGTGGTCGATCTGGAGGGGGCGCTGGTCACTCCGGCGTTCACCGATGCCCATGTGCACATCACCTCGACCGGGCTCGCGCTCACCGGCCTCGACCTGTCCGCAGCGCCTTCCCTGGAGGCGGCCCTGGTGGCCGTACGGGAGTTCGCCGCAGCTCGGCCCGATGATCGTGTTCTGCTCGGGCACGGCTGGGACGCGGCCCGCTGGGCCGGTGGGCGGCCGCCGACGCGTGTCGAGCTGGACGAGGCCACCGGTGGTCGCCCGCTCTATCTGAGCCGTATCGACGTCCACTCGGCGGTCGTCAGCACCGGCCTGCTCGACCTGACCGAGCTGGGTCGGGTGGACGGCCCGCTGACCGCCGCCGCCCACCATGCCGTGCGCGCCGCCGCGTTCGCAGCCGCGACCCCGGCCCAGCGCACCGAGGCCCAGCGCACCGCCCTCGCCCATGCCGCCTCCCTCGGCATCGGGTCGGTCCACGAGTGCGCGGGACCGGAGATCTCCTCCGAGGACGACTTCGGCGGGTTGCTGCGGCTCGCGGCGGAGGAGGCCGGGCCGCGTGTGGTCGGCTACTGGGCCGAGCAGGACGTCGAGAAGGCGCGGGAGCTCGGCGCGGTCGGTGCCGCGGGGGATCTGTTCGTCGACGGGGCCCTCGGCTCCCACACCGCCTGTCTGCACCAGCCGTACGCCGACGCCGACCACACCGGCACCGGCTACCTGGACGCGGCCGCCGTGGCCGCCCATGTCGTCGCCTGCATCGAGGCCGGCCTCCAGGCGGGCTTCCATGCGATCGGCGATGCCGCCGTGGCCACGGTCGTCGAGGGCGTCCGTGTCGCCGCCGAGAAGGTCGGGCTGGCCCGCGTCCGCGCCGCCCGCCACCGCGTCGAGCACGCCGAGATGCTCACCCCCGAGACCATCGCCGCCTTCGCCGAGCTGGGCCTGACGGCGTCCGTGCAGCCTGCCTTCGACGCGCTGTGGGGCGGCGAGGAGGGCATGTACGCCCAGCGCCTCGGTGCGGAGCGCGCTCGCTCCCTGAACCCCTTCGCCGCCCTGCTGCGGGCCGGCGTCCCGCTCGCCTTCGGCTCCGACAGCCCGGTCACGCCCCTCGACCCGTGGGGCACCGTCCGCGCCGCCGCCTTCCATCGCACACCGGAACACCGGGTCTCCGTACGCGCCGCCTTCACCGCCCACACCCGAGGCGGCTGGCGGGCCATCGGCCGCGACGACGCAGGCGTCCTGGTGCCCGGCGCCCCCGCCGACTACGCCGTCTGGCGCACCGACGAACTCGTCGTCCAGGCACCCGACGACCGGGTGGCCCGCTGGTCCACCGATCCCCGCTCCGGCACCCCCGGTCTGCCCGACCTCACTCCGGGCCGTGACCTGCCCGTCTGCCTGCGCACCGTGGTGGGCGGCCGGACCGTGTTCGTACGGCCGGGCGAGTGATCTCCCGGGGTGGCGCACCCCCGATCGTGGTGCGACACCCCGTCGCGCGACCTGCGTATCCGCCCCGCTGACCAGGGCTTTGCCGGAAGATGCGCAGGTCGAACGGCTGTTGACAGGCGGAGGCAGGAGGCCGGTAGGTTCGGCGAGTCCACCACCGGACGCCCGACCGGGGAACTTCCGCGCACTCGCCCGCGGCGCCGCTGGGTCAGGGACGGTGTGCCGCACCGGGCACCGCCACTGGGAGCCAGGCTCAGCGCCCGCGCCGCGGCGAGGGACGTTCCGGCCGGTAGGGGAGGTGTGACCCGGGTGGGGCCCGGTCGCTCAGTAGACAACGGCTTTCGGTCGACCCGCAGCCAGCGGGTCCCAGGTCGGCCCGAAGGGCGCCGGGCCCCCATCCGCAGCACACGGCCGAAACAGGTGCTCTTACCCCGCTCTTGCGGAATCGACACCACCATACGAACGTCCTGGACCGTCATCGCAGGCCGCGGCCACTATGGTGGACGCCTGAGTACGGACATGAAGGGGCAGAAGTGAACGACGGCGACGGGACCCCCGCGGCATCGGACCGAGGTCGGCAGTTCGGCCCGCTCGGCACGGCCTTGGTGATCATTCCGACCTACAACGAGGCGGAGAACATCAAGAAGATCGTCGGCCGGGTGCGCACGGCCGTCCCCGAGGCGCACGTCCTCGTGGCCGACGACAACAGCCCCGACGGCACCGGCAAGCTGGCCGACGAGCTGGCCGCCGAGGACGACCATGTCCAGGTCCTGCACCGCAAGGGCAAGGAGGGCCTCGGCGCCGCCTACCTCGCGGGCTTCCGCTGGGGAATGGAGAACGGGTACGGCGTCCTGGTCGAGATGGACGCCGACGGCTCCCACCAGCCCGAGGAACTGCCCCGTCTGCTGACCGCCCTCAAGAGCGCGGACCTGGTGCTCGGCTCCCGCTGGGTGCCCGGCGGCCGGGTGGTGAACTGGCCCAAGAGCCGTGAGTTCATCTCTCGCGGCGGCAGCCTCTACTCCCGCCTCGCCCTCGACCTCCCGCTGCGGGACATCACCGGCGGCTACCGCGCCTTCCGCCGCGAGACCCTCGAAGGCCTCGGCCTCGACCAGGTCGCCTCCCAGGGCTACTGCTTCCAGGTCGACCTCGCCCGCCGCGCGGTCAAGGCCGGCTTCCACGTCGTCGAGGTCCCCATCACCTTCGTCGAGCGCGAACTCGGCGACTCCAAGATGAGCCGGGACATCCTCGTGGAAGCCCTGTGGCGGGTCACGGCGTGGGGCGCCAGGGAGCGGGTCGGCAAGCTGACGGGCCGCGGCAAGAAGGCCTGACGGCCGCGAACACCGGGTTCCGGCACGGCTTCAGCGGTTTCCCACGGCTTCACAGGCCCGGTTGATCTTTCGCTTATCCCGCTCTGAGCCGTGCCCAGGCACACTGGATGCATGACGACTGGTGCACCGACCCCCACCTACCCCGCCCGGCCCCGGCGCTCCCGGCTGCGGACCTTCCTGCCGCTCGGCGTCGCGGCCTGGCTGGTGCTGGAGATCTGGCTGCTGACCGTGGTCGCCGGCGCGTCGAGCGGGTTCGTGGTGTTCCTGCTGCTGCTCGCCGGGTTCGTGCTCGGCGCCGGAGTGATCAAGAAGGCCGGTCGCCGTGCCTTCCAGAACCTCAACGAGGCGCTGCAGCGCGGCGGCACCCCGCAGAACGGCGGGGGCAACGGCCTGCTGATGCTCGGCGGCCTGCTCCTGATGATCCCCGGTCTGATCTCGGACGCGGTGGGCCTGCTTCTGCTGATCCCCCCGGTCCAGAAGGCGCTGAGCCGGTTCACCGAGCGCACCCTCGACCGCAAGCTGCGCGAGGCCACCCCGGGCGGCTTCGGCGATGCCTTCCAGCAGGCCCGTATCCACCGCCCCGACGGCAAGGTCGTCCAGGGCGAGGTCATCCGGAACGACGAGCCGGGCGGTGACGCCCCGCAGGACCCGCGCCCGCCGCTGACGCGGTGAGCGCGGCGCGGACAAGGACATACGACGGCGGGCGTCTACGTGAATCCACGTAGACGCCCGCCGTCACTTGCGTGCGTTGGTGTCTGCCCTACCCAGGCAAGGACTAGGCCGACTTGCGGCTGTCCCGCGGATGGATCGCGATGTTCATCGCGCCCGAACGCAGAACCGCCAGGCGCTCCTCGAGGACCTCTTCGAGTTCCTCTCGGGTGCGCCGTTCCATCAGCATGTCCCAATGGGTACGCGCGGGCTTGGCCTTCTTTTCCTCAGGGCCGTCGCCGTCAACGAGGAGTGCCTGGGCCCCGCAGACCTTGCACTCCCACTCCGGCGGGATCTCCGCCTCGACCGAGAAGGGCATCTCGAAGCGGTGCCCCTTCTCGCATGCGTACTCCACGGCCTGGCGCGGGGCCAGGTCGATGCCGCGGTCCGTCTCGTAGCTGGTCACCACGAGGCGCGTGCCGCGAAGAGCTCGCTCACTCATGAATCGTGCCTCCCGGGCTTGTCGCCCACAGGACAGGTGTCGCTGTCGTCGTCATCCGGTCAACGTCCGGTCGGCGGTAAAGATTCCCGTTCCGTGTCCCGTTCCGGGTCATGCGTCGCCGTCGTAGCCGCCCCTTGTTGTACCCACCCTCGCCCGGTTTGTCACATCTGCTAGCAGATGTAACCCAGCGTTTCGTCATCTTTGACGCGCAGTAACGGTACGCCTGGCAGGCCAAACGCGTACACTACAGCCCTTTCGCCGCGAGCGCTAAATCCTCTCCGGAACCGGATTGCCCGCGTCGCGGATCGCCCGGCCCACCGGAACCCGTGCGAGCAGCGCGAATCCGATGACGAAGAACGCCACGAGCGAGATGATCGCGTCCCGATAACTTCCGGTCAGCTGGTAGGTGATCCCGAACAGAAGCGGCCCGAGCCAGCTCATACCCCGGTCGCTCATCTCGTACGCCGAGAAGTACTCGGCCTCTTTGCCGGGCGGCACGAGATGGGAGAACAGGGAACGGGACAGGGCCTGGCTGCCGCCGAGCACCAACCCGATCCCGGCCGCGAGCACGAAGAACCACACGGGCCGCCCGGCCGGCAGGAAGTACCCGGCCGCCAGGGTCACGGTCCACGCCACCAGCGACCCGAGAATGGTGTGCTTCGCCCCGTACGTCCGCGCCAGCCGCCCCATCCCCAGCGCTCCTGCCACCGCCAGCACCTGGACCATCAGCACAGCCGTGATGAGCGTGGACTGGCTCAGCCCCAGCTCCTCGGATCCGTACACCGACGCCTGCGAGATCACCGTCTGGATGCCGTCGTTGTAGATGAGGTAGGCGAGCAGGAAGGCCAGGGTGAGCGGTTTGCCCCGCATGTCCCGGACGGTGGCCGCCAGTTGCCGCCAGCCGTGGACCGCGGGCGCCGTGTTCGACGTACGGCGGTCGCGCAGCCGCTTCAGCGGTACGAGCGTGAAGGCGCCCCACCACAGGCCCGCGGAGGCCAGACAGATGCGGACCGCCATCGACTCGGAGACGCCGAAGGAGTCGTGCGCCGTGAACAGGACCAGGTTCACGATCAGCATCGACGAACCGGCCGCGTAGCCGAAGGCCCAGCCGCGCGAGGAGACCCGGTCGCGGTCCTCGGGTCCGGCGATCTGCGGCAGGTAGGAGTTGTAGACGACCATCGAGACGGCCACGGACGCGTTGGCGACGATCAGCAGCAGGCCGCCCAGCAGATAGCGGTCCCCGGAGAGGAAGAACAGACCGGTCGTGGCCGTGGCCCCCACGTAGGCGCAGACGGCCAGCAGCGGCTTCTTCCGCCCCGTGCGGTCGGCCGCCGCGCCCACCAGGGGCATCACCACGATCGACACGATCACGGACGCGGAGACGCAGTACGCGAAGAACGACCCGGCCCGCACCGGGATGCCCAGCGGATGCACGAACCCGCCCGGGTCCGCGGCCGACTTGGCGACGGCCGTCAGATAGGGGCCCAGGAACACGGTGAGCACGCTCGTCGAGTAGACGGAACAGGCCCAGTCGTAGAAGTACCAGCCGCGCTGCTCGCGCCGCAGGTCGTGGGCCTTGGCCCGCACGGTGTCGGTGCTCACCCGTGCCCTCGCTTCCCCGCCGAAGGTGCCGTGCCAAGGGGGCGGTGGGGCGGGAGTGTCAGGGGTGAGGCACCCAGACGCCGCGGTCCTCCATGACCTTGCGCAACGTGTCGATGTGATCGGTCATGATGCCATCGACGCCCAGGTCCAGGAGCCGGTGCATGCGATCGGCCTCATTGATGGTCCACACGTGCACGTGCAGCCCACGCGCGTGTGCGGCGCGCACGAAGCGGTGGTCGACGACCTGGATGCCGGACTGGGCCTCGGGCACCTGGGCCGCGACCGCGGAGCGGCGCAGGGCCGCCGGCACGCCCCAGGAGCGCAGCCGCAGGTTGAGCACTCCCCGGGTGCCGTACGACGTCGCCAGGCGCGGCCCGGCCAGACGCTGGGCGCGGATCACCCGCGCCTCGGAGAAGGAGCCGACGCAGAGCCGGTCCCAGGCGCCCGTGCGCTCGACGAGCTCCAGGAAGGGGTGGAGCGAGGCCTCCGCCTTGAGATCGACGTTCCAGCGCACCTCGGGGAAGGTCTCCAGCAGCTCCTCGAAGAGCGGCACCGGTTCCTTGCCCGCCACGCGCGCGTGGCTGACGTCCTTCCACGGCAGATCCGCTATGCGCCCCGCGCCGTCCGTCACCCGGTCCAGCGTCGCGTCGTGGAAGGCGACCAGCTTGCCGTCCGCCGTGGTGTGCACATCGGTCTCGATGTACCGGTAGCCCGTCTCGACCGCCCGCCGGAACTGCAGCACGGTGTTCTCCAGACCGTCCGCGGCCCCGCCCCGGTGGGCGAAGGCGATGGGGCCGGGATGGTCGAGATAGGGGTGGCGTATCCGCGAGGTCACGGTCGCAGTATGGCCTCCCGCGGTTGCCCTTCGGCAACGACCGTGCTGCCACCGGATGCCGACGGGACGTCGAACAACCGCAGGAACAGCTGGGCGAGCGGGCCGATCGACATCGCGTAGAGCACCGTGCCGATGCCGACGGTGCCGCCGAGCGCGAATCCGGTCGCGACGACCGCGATCTCGATCGCCGTACGCATCAGACGGATCGAGCGGCCGGTACGGCGGTGCAGTCCGGTCATCAGGCCGTCGCGCGGGCCGGGTCCGAAGCGGGCCGAGATGTAGAGGCCGGTCGCCACGCCGTTGAGCAGGATGCCGGCCAGAAGGAGGGGGATGCGTGCGGCCAGGGAGTGCGGGTCGGGGACGAGGTCGAGGGTGCCGTCCATGGCGATGCCCACGACGAAGACATTGGAGACGGTGCCGAGGCCGGGGCGCTGGCGGAGCGGGATCCACAGGAGCAGTACCGCCGCGCCCACGAAGATCGACACCACGCCGATCGTGAGGCCGGTGAGCTTGGCGAGGCCCTGGTGCAGCACGCCCCAGGGCTCGAGTCCGAGGCCCGACTCCACGAGGAGCGCGGAGCTCGCCCCGTACAGCACGAGTCCGACGTAGAGCTGGATCAAGCGCCGCCCGAGACGGTCCTTCGTGGGCAAGGGATACCCCCTGTGGTCGTAGTGGCCTGGTGCATGCCACCCTGGGACCTGAGTGGAAATGTCATCCATGGCCAATTCGGGGAAGGTGGACTGATTTCCATGGCGCAGTGGACCTCAGCGATGGGCGCCGCGCAGCTCGCCCGGCTGCTCAAGTCCCAGCAGGACCGCCCCGCGGGCCCCGGCACGCGCCGCCCACCGGCGTACCGCGCTCTGGCCGACGGCATCCGCCTGCTGGTCCTGGAGGGCCGCGTCCCGGTCGCCGCCCGGCTCCCCGCCGAGCGCGAGCTGGCCCTCGCCCTGTCCGTCAGCCGTACGACGGTCGCGGCGGCCTACGAGGCGCTGCGCGCCGAGGGATTCCTGGAGTCCCGGCGCGGCGCCGGCAGCTGGACGGCCGTGCCGGCCGGAAACCCACTCCCCGCGCGCGGGCTGGAACCCCTCCCGCCGGAGGCTCTGGGCTCGATGATCGACCTGGGCACCGCGGCGCTCCCCGCGCCCGAGCCCTGGCTGACCCGTGCCGTCCAGGGCGCCCTGGAGGAACTGCCGCCGTATGCCCATACGCACGGCGACTACCCGGCCGGGCTCCCCGCCCTCCGCGCGATGATCGCCGACCGCTACACGGCGCGCGGCATTCCGACGATGCCCGAGCAGATCATGGTGACCACGGGCGCGATGGGCGCGATCGACGCCATCTGTCACCTCTTCGCGGGCCGCGGCGAGCGCGTCGCCGTCGAGTCGCCGTCGTACGCCAACATCCTGCAGCTGATGCGGGAGGCCGGAGCGCGACTCGTCCCGGTCGCGATGGCGGAGGGACTGACCGGCTGGGACCTGGACCGCTGGCGCCAGGTGCTCCGCGACGCGGCCCCCCGGATTGCCTACATCGTCGCCGACTTCCACAACCCGACCGGCGCGCTCGTGGGCGAGGACCAGCGGCGGCAACTCGTGGAGGCGGCCCGGTCGGCGGGGACGGTGCTGATCGCGGACGAGACGATGAGCGAGCTGTGGCTGGACGAGGGCGTGTCGATGCCGCGGCCGGTGTGCGCCTTCGACCCGGCGGGGTCCATCGTCATCACGGTCGGATCGGCGAGCAAGGCCTTCTGGGCCGGGATGCGGATCGGCTGGGTGCGCGCGGCACCGGACGTGATCCGCAGCCTGGTCGCGGCGCGCGCCTACGCCGACCTGGGTACGCCGGTGTTGGAGCAGCTCGCCGTGAACTGGCTGTTCAACACGGGCGGTTGGGAACAGGCCGTGGAACTGCGGCGCGGACAGGCCAGGGAGAACCGGGACGCGCTGGTCGCCGCGGTACGGCGGGAGCTGCCGGAGTGGGAGTTCGACGTGCCCCGCGGTGGGCTGACGCTGTGGGTGCGGACCGGCGGTCTGTCCGGGTCGCGGCTCGCGGAGGTGGGGGAGCGGGTCGGGGTACGGGTGCCGTCCGGGCCGCGGTTCGGGGTGGACGGCGCCTTCGAGGGGTATGTGCGCTTGCCGTTCACCGTGGCGGGCGCCGTGGCCGACGAGGCCGCGGTGAGGTTGGCGGCGGCGGCGAAGCTGGTGGAGACGGGGGCGTCGGGGGGCGGGGAGTCGCCGCGGACGTTTGTGGCGTAGCCGCGTAGCCGCGTAGCCGCGTAGCCGCGTGGCCGCGGGCAGTCGTGCCGCTGGGGCGGCTCCCGGCTCCGGTACTTACGAACTCTCGGCCACAACAGCCTCCGCAGGCACCGGCTCCGCCTCGACCCCCTCCGCATCGGCCGGCCTGGTCCGCGGCGGCAGCAACGCCAGCACCGCCTGCCGGTCCGACTCGCTCGTCGCGTCGTCATACGGATCCGGCGTCGCCGGCACCTGAAGCCGGTGCACCGGCCCCGCGCCGAGCCGCGCATATCCCCGCCCCGGCGGCACCTGGGCCACCGGCGTCGAGTTCGGCGGCGCCCCCAGTACCGCCCTCAACTGCTCGCCCGTCGCGGGTCCGAGTACGACACGCGCGCGTGTGTGCTGCCGTACCGGATCACTCAGGGCGTCCGCGCTGTCGAACTGCTCGGCCACCACCACCGTGACGTTGGCCGCGCGCCCGTGCCGGAGGGGGACCTGGAGCAGGGCCTGTGGGTCCTTGCGGCCGTCGGCCGCGGCGAGGTGGGAGAAGGCGCTGGGGCGGTCCAGGAGGATCCACAGGGGCCGCCTGGTGTCGTCCGGCGTCGGGTGGCCGGCCTGGCGGGCCCGGTTGGCCGCGATGAGCCGACGCTCCGTCTCGGTGGCCGCCCACTCCAGGCTGGCCGTCGCCCCGGCCAGCCCGCACTCGACGGCGAGGACGCCGTCCCGGCCGGTCAGGCACGCGTACTCGCCGGTGCCGCCGCCCTCGACGATCACGACGTCGCCGTACTGGAGCGCCTGGAGGGCGATCGAGCGCAGCAGCGTCGAGGTGCCGCTGCCCGGCTGGCCCATGACCAGCAGGTGCGGCTCGGTGGAGCGGATGCCGGTGCGCCAGACGACCGGAGGGACGTCGCGCTGCTCCTCGCCGTAGGTGAGCGGGAGCGTGCGCTGGACCTGGGTGGGGTCGGTGAAGCCGAGGACGGTCTCGCCGGGCGCCGTGACGAAACGCTGGGCGGCGATGTCGGTGGGCAGCGGGGACAGCACCGTGACGGTGAGCTGGTTGGCCTCCTCGTCCCAGGCGAAGTGGTACTCGCGGCCGCGGCCCGACTTGGCGTGCAGCAGCTGCTCGATCCGGGCCCGGGCCTCGGCCTCTCCGTCCGGGAAGTACGCGGGGTAGCGGATCACGAGCTGGGTTGCGCGACCCGTCTCGTCGAACTCGTATGCGGGGAAGGCCTGCTCCCACTCGCCGCCGTGGGCGTAGAGGGGCGCGGGGTCCTCGGGGGTCGAGAAGTACGGGACCAGGGCCTCGTAGAGCGACTTGAGCCGCTGCGTCTGCGACTCGTCGGGGCCTTCGGGCGTCGATGGCTTGCGATCGCGGCCCTGCCAGGCCGCCGCCGCCATCAGGAGGATGGCGGCGAGCAGCGGGCCGTACGGCACCAGTGCCACGACCAGGATCACCGACGCCACCAGGAACAGCAGCGGTCCGCGCTTGTCCTTGGGGGTCTCGGCCCATCTGCGCCGCCCGGCCGCCGCCAGCCGGCGCAGACCGCGCGTGATCGTGATCAGCGGATGGAGAACGTCGGTGGCGCTGTCGGCCGCCGTCCGGGCCAGCTCCCGGCTCCGGGCGATCTGCGCGCTGCCTGTGCTCAGGATGCGGGGTAGGGGGCGGCGAGCCACTGCTGTCTCCTGGTGGTGCGTACGGACGGGACGGGCGGCGTCAGAACTTGATGCCGCCGAGGAGGCTGGCCAGGCTCTCGCCGCCTGCCTTGATGCTCGGCGCGATCGCCGTGCTCGCCAGGTAGAAGCCGAACAGGGCCGACACCATGGCGTGCGACGCCTTCAGGCCGTCCTTGCGGAAGAAGAGGAAGACGACGATGCCGAGCAGGACCACGCCTGAGATGGACAGGATCATTTGGGATCTCCTGGTTCGCGGGGACAGTCACCATGAGTACTTCCAGGATCACAGGATGTATCCATACGATAAAAGGTGCAACTGGGTGAATTTCGGTGGATTTCCCTCAAGTGGTCGAGCCGTGTGGGGCCGGATGGGCAGGGCGCTTGCGTCCGACCGGGTCTGTGGTGATCTTTACCTCTGGCGCATCGGGTCATGTGGCGCGGCACCCAGTACCCTGGCGATTCACCTGAACGGTTGTATGAGAGGCGGTCCGGCCGATGACTGAAGCCCCCGACCCCGAGGTCGTGGAGCTGGCGACCAAGATCTTCGATCTGGCCCGGCAGGGGCGGACCGAGGCTCTCGTGGCGTACGTCGACGCGGGTGTTCCGGCCAACCTCACCAACGACCGGGGCGACTCGCTCGTGATGCTCGCCGCGTACCACGGGCACGCGGACGCGGTGCGTGAACTGCTCGCCCGGGGCGCCGCCGCCGACGAGATCAACGACCGGGGGCAGACCCCGCTCGCCGGGGCCGTCTTCAAGGGTGAGGCGGACGTCATCAAAGCTCTGCTGGAGGGGGGCGCGGACCCGTCCGCGGGCACCCCTTCGGCCGTCGACACCGCACGCATGTTCGACAAGACAGAACTGCTCGATTTGTTCGGCGCACACTGAACCGATGTTCTGACCAGCGAAAACAGAGAAAACGGGGGAGGCGGTACAGGGCCGCCGAAATTTCGGTCGCGGCAGGTCGAAGTGCCGAGTCATCATGACGTCGTGATTCACGGACGCGATGGCTGGGCAGGTGTTGCCGCACCGCGCGGGCCGTGATGCGGCCCGCATGGGCCAATGACGAGAGGCAGAGGAAAATGGTCTACAGCAAGCAGGAAACGGCGGGCGCCCCGACGTGTTGTCACGCGGCCAGGTGAAGCAAGAATCCCGGTTGCGTCGACGCTTGATGTGAGGCTGTTTCCCATGTTCGAACCGGTCATAGCGCCCAGCGGCACGCTGCTCGGCCTGCTCCAGCGGGGCCGCGGCGACGGCACACTGCACGCGCTCACCGCCCCGCGAGCCGAAGCGCTCGCGGCCCTGAACCACTGTGTGCTGCGCGATCCCCGCCACGACTGGCAGGTGGAGAACCGCTCGCTCTACTACGCCCGTCTCTACATCGACCTGAACGGCGAGCTCGACGAGATCGAGGCGCACCTCTTCGACGTCGAGGACGCCTTCGACACCGAGGAGTCACGCACGGGCCTGGCCCTCGCCGTCCTCGGCCACCTCGCCTCGTACGGGAGGCTGGACGCGCTCGCACTGCTGCGCAGGTACGCCGCCTCCGGCTCGAACTGGGCCTGGGCCCTGGACGAGCTGGCGCTGCGTGACGACGACGCGGGTCTACGGTCCCTGGCGGCCCCGGTGCTGGCCCGTTTCGCCACCGACGCCGAGGGCGAGGCCGAACTGGCCGCCGTCGTGCGCGATGCCTTCGAGCCCCGGCCCTGGCGGCTGTGGGCCGAGGATCCGCGCGAATCGATCGCCACGCGCGTGCGTGCCGCCCAGGAGACCGGCTGCTTCGACCGCTGGCAACGCCAGATGCGACCAACCGGGCCCCGTCCGGGGTGGAGCGTGCAGGCGGTCTTCGAGTGGGCCCAGCAGGGCATCGAGCGGGGCGCGGCCCTGCATGTGCCCGCCGCCCGCTGCCTGGTCGCCGTGGCCGGCCCCGAGAACCGGCCCGAGATCGTCCGCGCCGCCCTGGACGGCAGCGACGGAGCCCGCTGCACCGCCCTGCGCTATCTCGCCGACAGCAATGATCCCGACGCCCTCGATCTGATCGAGGCCGCCGTGACCACCGGCACACCGGTCGTCGTGGAGGCCGCCGTAGACGCCTTCGAACGGATGCGCAGCATCGCCGCCGTCGACCGGGCGCGCGGCTGGGGCCACCGCCCCGACCCCCTCGGCGCCGCCGCCGGCCGCATGCTCGCCTGCCGGGGCGGAGTCGAGGACAAGGACCTCGTCCTGGGCGCACTCCGCGAAGCGGTACGGGGCGAAGGCCCCGACGCCCCGACGCTGTGGACCCTCGTCGACGGCACCGGCCGGCTGGGCATCGCCTGTGCCGCCCCCGTCCTGCGCCACATCTACCGCGAGACCGCCTCCTCGCACCTCCGCGGCCGCGCCGCCCGCGCCCTCGCCGCCACCGATCCCTCCTTCCCGTCGGGCTTCGCCGTCGAGTGCCTCTGGGACTGCGAGGAGACCACCCGCGAGATCGCCGCCCGGCACGCCGAGACCGGCGACGCCCGGGTCGTGGAACAGCTCCGCCGCCTCGCCGCCGACCCGGCCGAGGAGGCCGAGGTGCAGACCGCCGTACGAAGTCGCATCGCGCCCGAGGGACCCGCTGTGTGACGCCGCCGGGACGGCGAGAACCGGGCAGCACCCGCCGATGAGGAGCCTGCACCGCACACTTTCACCGGGTGGCGGTACGGCCGCCGGGTGAACAAGGGGTGACCCGCGGGTCAGGCGGTCATGGACACGGTCTGACCTGCTCGGGTGTGAGAAGGAACGCTCACGGGACGTTCATCGTGCGCAAAGATCGACGTTGACGCGACCACGTCCGGTACGGCGAGAACACCAGTATGCGTGTCGTCATCGTGACCGAATCCTTTCCCCCCGATGTGAACGGCGTGGCCCACTGCGCGCTCCAGACCGCCCGGCACCTCGTAGATCGCGGTCACTCTCCGCTCGTCGTCGCCCCGGCCAGCACCGCTCTGCTGGGCCGGGCCGGGACCGGGCCCGACGCCCAGGCGCCGTGCCCCGTCGTCCGTGTCCCCTCCCTCCCGCTCCCGGGCTATCCCCAGGTCCGAGTCGCCCTGCCCAGCCGACGCCTGGCCGCCGCCATCGTCGAACACCGGGCCGACATCGTGCACCTGGCCAGCCCCTTCGTCCTCGGCGTCCGTGGCATGACGGCCGCCGCCCGGCTCGGCATCCCCGCCGTCGCCGTCTACCAGACCGACCTGGCCGGATACGCCCGCACCTACATGGGTGCCGGCGAGGCGGCGGCCTGGCGGCGCATCCGCTCCGTCCACGCCGCCGCCGACCTCACCCTCGCCCCCTCCAGCGCCTCGATGCACGACCTGGAGACCCATGACGTCCCCCGGGTCAAGCTGTGGCAGCGCGGCGTGGACACCGTCCGCTTCCGCCCCGACCTGCGCGACGAGGCCCTGCGCCGCGAACTCGCCCCGGGCGGCGAGCTGATCGTCGGCTACGTCGGTCGGCTCGCCCCCGAGAAGCATGTCGAGCTCCTGTCCGGAGTGTGCGGACTGGAGGGAGTGAAGGTCGTGGTCGTCGGCGACGGCCCGAGCCAGCCGACCCTGTCCGAGGCGCTGCCGGGCGCGGTCTTCCTCGGCCGTCGCACCGGCGACGAACTCGCCCGGATCTACGCCTCGTTCGACGTCTTCGCGCACACCGGCCCGTTCGAGACCTTCTGCCAGACCGTGCAGGAGGCCATGGCCAGCGGCCTCCCCGTCGTCGCCCCCGCGGTCGGCGGACCCCTCGACCTGGTCGCCCACGGGCGCACCGGGTTCCTCGTCCCGCCCCGCGACGCGGACGCCGTGCGGGACGCGGTGAAGTCCCTGGCCGCCGATCCGGAGCAGCGGTTCCTGTTCGGCGCCACCGCACGCGCCACCGTCGAGGGCCGCACCTGGGCGGCCGTCGGCGACCAGCTGATCGGCCACTACGCGGACGTCCTCGCCGCCCGGAAGAAGACGGCGGTGGCGGCATGACCCCACTCAGGATCGTGCGCCTCGCGAACTTCGTCGCCCCCGCCTCCGGCGGTCTGCGCACCGCTCTGCGGGAGCTGGGCAAGGGCTACAAGGCGGCCGGGCACGAGCCCGTGCTGATCGTCCCCGGCGAGCGCGCCGCCGACCGGGACACCGAGCAGGGGCGCGTCATCACCCTGCCCGGCCCGCTGCTGCCCGGCACCGGCGGATACCGCGTGCTGACCGACAAGCGGCGCGTGGCCGCGCTGCTGGAGGAACTCGCACCGGACCGGCTGGAGGTCTCCGACCGTACGACGCTCCGCTGGACCGGCAAGTGGGCGCGGCGCCACCGGGTCCCCGCCGTGATGGTCTCCCACGAGACGGCCGACGGTGTCCTGCGCACCTGGGGTCTGTCCGAGGGTGCGGCCCGGCGTGCCGCCGACGCCCTCAACGTCCGTACGGCGCACACGTACGCGCGCGTGGTGTGCACAACCGAGTTCGCCGAGCGGGAGTTCGTACGGATCGGCGCCCGCAATGTCGTACGAGCCCCACTGGGAGTCGACCTGGTGGAACGGCATCCCGCACTGCGCGACCCGGGGCTGCGCGCAGAGCACGCGCGGGCGGACGAGACGCTGCTCGTGACGTGCACCCGGCTCTCCGTGGAGAAGCGGCCCGGGACGGCGCTGGACGCCCTGGAGGCGTTGGTGCGGCGCGGCCGGAAGGCGGTGCTGGTGGTCGCCGGGGACGGGCCGCTGCGGCCGCGGCTCGAACTGCGGGCACGGCAGCGCGGGTTGCCGGTGACCTTCCTCGGGCACGTCTCCGACCGGGCCCTGCTGGGTGCCCTCCAGGCCTCCGCCGACGTCTGCCTGGCTCCTGGGCCCGCCGAGACGTTCGGGCTCGCCGCACTGGAGGCGATGGCCTGCGGGACACCCGTCGTGGTGAGTACGTCCTCCGCGCTGCCGGAGGTCATCGGCTCGGCCGGGGCCGTCGCCGCCGACCACGGGGACGCCTTCGCGGACGCCGTCGAGATGCTGCTCGAACTTTCCGAGCGGGAGCGGCGTGAGGCGGCACGTGCGCGTGCCGAGTGCTTCGGGTGGGGTGCGGCCGTCGACGCGTTCCTCGCCGCGCACGACGCGACGGTACCGTCGCGTCGCTACGTGCCCGGGGGAGTGACATGAGACCGGTGCGTTTCGTCGCCCTCGGGGACTCGCTGACCGAGGGCGTGGGCGATCCCGTCGGGGACGGGTGGCGCGGCTGGGCCGCGCTGCTCGCCGGCGGGCTGGCCGAGGGGGCGGTGGACTTCACCAACCTCGCGGTGAGCGGGGCGCAGACCCGGGAAGTGCTGGAACAGCAGACGCCGGCCGGGCTGGCCCTGAAGCCGGACGTCGCCTCCGTGGTGATCGGCGTCAACGACACCTTGCGCTGCACGTTCGACATCCATGCCGTCGCCGAACGGCTCGACAAGGTGTACGCCGCCTTCACCGGGCAGGGCGCGACCCTGCTCACGGCCTGTCTGCCCGACCCCGGGTCGATGCTCGGGCTGCCGGGTTCGCTGGCCCGTCCACTGGCCCGGCGGCAGCGGGCGGTCAACCGGGTGGTCCATGCGCTGTCCGACCGCTACGGAGCGGTGCATCTGCATGCGGCCGAGGCCGACTGGATCACGGACCGGGCGATGTGGAGTGCGGACCGGTTGCACCCCGGCGAGCGGGGACATCGGCAGCTGGCGGTGCGGTTTCATTCTCTGTTGGCCGAGGCGGGGGTCGGTGTGGGCGCCGTGCCTTCGGCGGAGCCGGAGTTCTCGGTGCCTCCGCGGTCGGCGAGTCTGTGGTGGTTGGCGACCGCGGGGACTGCGTGGGTCGCTCGGCGATGTACCGATCTGTTGCCGCAGCTGATGACGTTGGCCGCGGATGAGATGCGGCATCGGGCTCGGGGGACCAGTGCGCGGCTGGACGTGCGGGCGTCGGCTGCCGTGACGGCGGCGTTGGCTGCGTTGTCCGTCGTGGAGCCGGCGGACGCGGTGTGAACGGTTGTGGGGTCGGTGGGTCTCCGTGGATGCGTGGGGGCCTCTCGCGCCCACGCGCCGGAGCCGCGAATCGACACAGCCCCGCGCCCCCTTGGCGGCGTCACCGCCGCCGTATGCCCACAAAGCGGACCGGCGTGCCGGGGGACGCCTGGGCTGCGCCCGAGAGGTCCTGTGAGTGGACCACTGCGATCACCGGGTAGCCGCCGGTGGTCGGGTGGTCGGCGAGGAAGACAACCGGTCTGCCGTCCGGCGGGACTTGGACCGCCCCCAGGACCATGCCCTCGCTGGGGAGTTCACCGGGGAGGGCTCGTTCCAGGGCGGGGCCTTCCGTGCGGAGGCCGATGCGGTTGCTGGCCGGGGAGACCCGGTACGTGCGGGACGTGAAGGTGTGTACGGCCTCTCGTGTGAACCAGTCGTCGCGGGGGCCGAGTGTCACCCGTAGGACGAGTTCGGTCGGCGGGGCCGGCTGCGGGGCTGCCTCCACGCGTGTGTGGAGGTTTCTCGGTGCCCCCAGGGGGAGCACCGAGCCGTCCGTGAGGACTGGCGGGCCCAGGCCGGACAGGAGGTCCGTGGAGCGGCTGCCGAGTACCGGGTCGACGGTGATGCCGCCGGAGACGGCCAGGTAGCTGCGTACTCCGGAGATGACGGTACCGATCTCCAGGAGCGCGCCCGCGGGCACGTGGACCGGTGCTCCCCAGGCGGCAGGGCGGCCGTTCACCGTGACCGGGCAGGGAGCGCCGCCCACCGCCACCGCGACCGCCGAACGCGGGCGTACGGCGCAGCCGTTGACGGTGGTCTCCAGGACGGCCGCCTCGGATGGGTTGCCGACCAGGCGGTTGACGAGGGCCGCCGTCAAGCCGTCAAGAGCACCCGAGCGGGGGACGCCGAGGTGGGCGTGGCCGGGGCGGCCCTCGTCCTGCACGGTGGTGAGGGCTCCGGCGCGTACGACCACGAGTGCGCGGTCCGTCATGAGCGGACCGCCGGGACGAAGCGCACGCGTGTGCCGGGTGACAGGAGCGCGGCCGGTACGCGCGCGTGGTCCCACAGGACGGAGTCCGTGCTGCCGATCAGTTGCCAGCCGCCCGGCGAGGAGCGCGGGTACACGCCCGTGTAGGGGCCTGCGAGCGCCACGGAGCCTGCCGGGACCGCCGTGCGGGGGGTCGCGCGGCGTGGGACGTCGTAGTGCGGGGGCAGGCCGGTGAGGTAGCCGAAGCCGGGGGCGAAGCCGCAGAAGGCGACGGTGAATTCGGTGTCCGCGTGGATGCGGGCCACCTCGTGCTCGGGCACGCCCCAGTGCGCGGCTACGTCGGCCAGGTCCGGGCCGTCGTAGCGCAGTGGGATCTCGATCGCCTCGCGCGCGCGTGAGGGAGCGGGGGGTACGTCGGCGGTGGTGAGTTCGGCGGCCAGGCGGGATGGGTCGGTGAGGCCGTCGAGGAGGACCGTGCGGGCCGCCGGGACGATCTCACGGACCGACAGTGAGCCCTCCGCGCGGCGGCGCAGCAACTCCGCGTGGAGGGCCTGCGCCTCCTCGCCGGAGGACACCTCGACGAGGAGGGCGGCGTCGCCGACGCGCAGGGCCCTCATGCGAAGGCCTCGACACGGACTCCGGACTCCTGCAGGCGCCGTCGCACCAGCCGGGCCAGTTCGACCGCACCCGGAGTGTCGCCGTGCAGGCAGAGCGAACGTGCGCGTACCACGACGTGCGTACCGGAGTGCGAGGCGACCACTCCTTCGCGGGCCAGGCCCACCGAGCGCTCCACGACCGTCTCCGGATCGGTGACCACGGCACCGTCCTGGCCGCGCGGCACGAGCGTGCCCTGTTCGGTGTACGCGCGGTCCGCGAACGCCTCCGTGACGGCCGGGAGGCCCGCCTTCGCGGCGTGCTCCAGCAGCCGCGAGCCGGGCAGCCCGAGCACCGGCAGGGTGGCGTCGGCGAGCCGGACGCCGTCCACCACCGCGCCGGCCTGTTCCTCGTCGTGCACGACGCGGTTGTAGAGCGCGCCGTGCGGCTTGACGTACGACACGCGCGTGCCCGCCGCGCGCGCGAAGACCTCCAGGGCGCCGATCTGGTAGGCCACTTCGGCCGTCAGCTCGGCGGGCGGCACGTCCATCGCACGCCGCCCGAAGCCCGCGAGGTCCCGGTAGGAGACCTGGGCTCCGATCCGGACGCCGCGCTCGGCCGCCAGCTCGCACACCCGCCGCATGGTGGCCGCGTCCCCGGCGTGGAACCCACAGGCCACATTGGCGCTGGTGACGACGGACAGCAGCTGTTCGTCGTCGGTCAGCCGCCAGCGGCCGAAGCCCTCGCCGAGGTCGGCGTTCAGATCGATCGAGGTCATGGATCCTTCGTGTCTTCTGCTCAGGCCACGACGCGGTACTGCTCGTCGCGGGCGTCCGTCAGGAACATCTGTCCGGGTGCGTGGGTGATGGCGAACGGCGGGCGCGAGGCCATCACCGCGGCTTGCGGGGTCACACCACAGGCCCAGAACACCGGGATGTCGTCCGGCTCGCTGTCCACCGGGTCGCCGAAGTCGGGCCGGCCTAGGTCGTCGATGCCGAGCGCCGAGGGATCGCCGCAGTGTACGGGGCTGCCGTGCACCGCCGGGAGCAGGGCGCTCTCCCGGATCGCCGCCGCCAGGTGCTGCGGCGGCACCGGCCGCATGGACACCACCATGGGGCCGTGCAGCCGTCCCGCCGGCCTGCACTGCCGACGGGTCACGTACATCGGAACGTTGCGCCCCTGTTCGATGTGCCGGATCGGCACCCCGGCCTCGGCGAGCGCCCACTCGAAGGTGAAGCTGCAGCCGATCAGGAACGACACCAGGTCCTCGCGCCAGTACGCGCGCACGTCCGTCGGCTCGTCCACCAACTCGCCGTCCCGCCACACCCGGTAGCGCGGCAGATCGGTGCGCAGGTCCGCGCCGGCGGCGAGGACCGTGGACCAGGAGCCGGCGTCCGTCACGTCGAGCACCGGGCAGGGCTGGGGGTTGCGCTGGCAGAACAGCAGCATGTCGTACGCCCCGTCGGCGGGCACCGAGATCAGGTTGACCTGGGTGTGGCCCGCCGCGACCCCGGCGGTGGGGCCGGTGAGCCCCTTCCGGAAGCGGGCCCGGGCGCTTTTCGGGCTCCACGCGTGCGCGTGCTCGTCGACGAGGGTCAGGGGGCGGTCGGTGACCGTGTCCTCGCTCCGGTTCACGTGAGCTCCTTCCCGCGCGTCTCCGGCAGCCCCAGCAGCGCCAGCGCCGCGATGCCGTAGCCGATGGCACCGAACACCAGCGCACCGCCCACGCCCCAGCTGTCGGCCAGGAAGCCGACCGTGGTGGGGAAGACGGCGCCCACGGCCCGCCCGGTGTTGTACGTGAAGCCCTGGCCCGTGCCCCGTACGGCCGTCGGGTACAGCTCGCTCAGATAGGACCCGAAGCCGCTGAAGATCGCCGACATGCAGAACCCCAGCGGGAAACCGAGCACCAGGAGCAGGGTGTTGGCGCCGTGCGGGATGTTCGCGTACGCCAGGATGCAGACCGCGGACAGCAGCGCGAACAGCCAGATGTTGCGGCGGCGGCCCAGCCGGTCGGTGAGGTAGCCGCCGGTCAGATAGCCGAGGAAGGCGCCGGAGATCAGGAACGTCAGATAGCCGCCGGTGCCGACCACCGACAGGCCCCGGTCGGTCTTCAGATACGTCGGCACCCAGGTGGCGAGCGTGTAGTAGCCGCCCTGGACCCCGGTGGAGAGCAGACCGGCGAAGATCGTGGTGCGCAGCAGGCCGGGCTTGAAGATCGCCGTGAACGAGCCCTTCTCCGCGCTCTGTTCGCGTACGGCGACCGCCTCGGGGGCGTCGTGCACCCGGCGTCGCATCCAGATCACCAGCAGCGCGGGCAGCGCGCCCGTCCAGAACATGATGCGCCAGGCCAGATCGGCACCGGCGAACGAGAACACCAGGGTGTACACGATCGCGGCCAGCGCCCAGCCCACGGCCCAGGAGCTCTGGACCGCGCCCAGGGTGCGCCCCCGGTGCCTGGCGCTCGCGTACTCGGCGACGAGGATCGCGCCGACCGCCCACTCACCGCCGAAGCCGAGACCCTGGAGGGCGCGGAAGACCAGCAGCGTCTCGTAGTTGGGCGCGAAGCCGCAGGCCACGGTGAAGACCGCGTAGGTGATCACCGTGATCATCAGTGCCCTGACCCGGCCGACCCGGTCCGCCACCACCCCCGCGACAGCGCCGCCGACCGCGGAGACGACGAGCGTGACGGTCGTGAAGAGGCCGGTCTGGCCGCTGCTCAGCCCGAAGTAGGCGGACAGCGCGACCATGCTCAGCGGGAGCGTGAAGTAGTCGTACGAATCCAGGGCGTAGCCGCCGAAGGCGCCCGCGAAGGCGCGGCGGCCTTGTGGTCCCAGGGCGCGCAGCCAGCCCAACGCGCCGTCGTGATCGGAGAGTTCGCCGGCTTGTGCGCCGGTGGCCAGGGCCTGCGGTGGAGGGGTCGTGCTCATGGGCACCTCGCAGAGGGAGGACGGAGGGTGCTTCAGAAGTGAGCCGTGCCGTGCGGGAGCGGTCGGGCGCCGCGGTGATCGGAGCGGCGCCGCGAGTAGCACCGTAGAGGATTGTTCAACGATCCCTCAATACCCATGTTGTTTCGTTCTTGTAATCTGCGATTGAATTCCGGCATGGCAGAGCAGCTGACCTCACTCGCGGAGGACCGGGCCCTTCTGGGCCGCACCAGCACCGCCGAACGGGTTTCGGACATCCTCCGGAGCCGTATCGCCGAGGGCTTCTTCCCGCCGGGCACCCGCCTGTCGGAGGACAGCATCGGTGGCGCCCTCGGGGTCTCCCGCAACACCCTGCGTGAGGCGTTCCGGCTGCTCACCCACGAACGCCTGCTCGTGCACGAGTTGAACCGGGGTGTCTTCGTCCGGGTCCTGACCGTCGAGGACGTCGAGGACATCTACCGCACCCGCGGCCTCGTCGAGTGCGCCGTGGTCCGCGGCCTCGGCGACCCGCCGTACGGCCTTCAGGCACTCACCGGTGCGGTCGAGGAGGGTCTGCGGGCGGCGCACGAAGGTGACTGGAAAACGGTGGGTACGGCCAACATCCACTTCCACCGCGAACTGGTGTCCCTGGCCGGCAGCGCCCGCACCGACGAACTCATGCGCAGTGTCTTCGCCGAACTGCGGCTGGCCTTCCACGTCGTGGACGACCCGAAGGCCCTCCACGAGCCGTACCTCGCCCGCAACCGCCAGATCCTCCAGGCACTGGCGGCGGGGGACCGGGGGGAGGCCGAGAAGCTGCTCGCGGTCTACCTGGAGGACTCGCTGGAGCGGGTCGTCGAGGTGTACCGGAGGCGGGTCGGCGAGGAGTCGTAGGGGAACCGTCCCAGGGGTGTGACAACCGTGACGCCAGGGTGCATCTGCGTCGTTTGGGTCGTTGTCAGAGCGAGGACCTAGTCTGTGCACCGTGACTTCGCCTGCAACGACGGACAGTGTTCCGCCCCAGTTCACCGCGGGACCGCGCCCTGCCCCGGGCCCGGCCGCGGACGAAGGACTGGCGCGGCGGCTGCGCGCGCTCGCCTGCACCGCGCCGCTGCACGACCTCGACGCACGCAAGGCCAACCTCGCGGGTGAGTACTCGGTCTACGGCATGGCGGAGGTGGCCCTCTCGGCCATCGACCTGGTGACCCTGAACATGGACTTCGACACGGGCGCCGACCACGACCAGATAGTGGCCCGCCTCATCCCGCGCATCGCCGCCCAGGCCCCGCAGCGCCCGGTCGCCGAGCACGAGCGCGTGGCCCGCTGGGTCCTGGAGAACCTGATCAACGTCGGGAGCGTCGACCGCGGCTTCCGGGCGGTCTACGGGACCTTCACGACCGACGGCAGCTACGTCCGGCGTGACTACGACTTCAAGCTGATCGAGGAGGTGCCGGGTCCCGGCGGCACGGTCTATCTCCGTACGACGGACGAGGCGGTCAACGTCCTCGTGGGCGCCCTCGACACGGACGTCACCAGCGCCCAGATCGCCGCCGAGGTCAAGCTGGAGGTCCTGATCAACCGGGGCCGTCTCGCCGATGCCCAGCTCGCCGCCGAGCAGGCCCGGTACCGGACGGTGCAGTACTCGGAGACCCTCCGCCGGGCTCTCGACGCGACCCGGCGCAACGTCCGGGCGGTGGACTGGCTCAACTCCGTGCCCGACATGATCGCCGAGGCGCTGGACCACGTGGCCGACCGCTACCGCCACGAGAACGCGATCCTGACGAACATCCGCAAGGCGCGGGACGAGTCGGAGGACCCCGAGCAGAAGCGGCGCGCGGCCGAGCTCGTCGACATCGTCAAGGACTGCATCCGGCGGCACACACAGTTGCAGTCCCGGCTGCTGGAGGCCGGGCCCCTGTTCCGGGCCGAGCAGGACCGACAGGCCTTCGCCACACCGATGACGTCCTCGGGGATAGACCTGTACGGGCATCTGGTCGCGCCGATCCTCCCGCTGCCGCTGGAGCAGGCGGTCCGCGTCACGGACGCGTTCTTCGCGCGCGGGACCGGCTTCCGTACGCCGGTGTCGGTCCGGGTGTCCGACCTCGTCGACATACTGCTGACACCGCCGGTGGAGCGGGAGCACCTCGGTGCGGAGATGCCGGAGCCGGATCTGATCGCGACGCCGGACGACAGCCGGTTCAGCGAGGCGCAGTTGGCGGCGGCGAAGGAACTGCTCGATCTGCCGGCGGACGCGCCACGACGCCTGTCGGGGCTTCTCGCCGAGGCGCGGCGCACCGGGGACCTCGACCTGCCCTATCTGGTCGCCCTGTTGGCCGTCCACGCCGCCAGCCCCGCCGTGGGGACCGCCTATCGGCAGGGCGAGGAGAAGCTGCTCTTCGCCGTGGACGACGGGACCGAGCTGGACGATCCCGAGTTCGGCGGGGCCGACCTGATCGTGGGCACCGCGCTGCTGGACGCGGCGGGGATGGCAGCCGATCGGACGGAAGCAGCATGAGTGAGCAACGACGCGACAAGGAGCCCGAGCAGTGACCGAGCACATCGAGTGGAGTGAGACGGAAGCCCCCGCCCCGTCGGCCTCGAGTGCCGTCACCCCCGCGGACGCCGCCGACGCGGCGCGGCTCGTCGCCTTCGGGCTGCAGCCCAAGGTGCAGCCCGCGCGGGACCAGGAGTACGCGGAACTGCTGCGACGGTACCGGGAGGACGGGGCGTTCGCGCGCCTCGCGGACGCCGTGGCCGCCGGGCTCGGCCTTGTGGTCCTGGAGGTGTCCCCGCGCGCGGGGATGGCCGTGACCGCCGCCGAGGACTCGGTGTTCGCCGTCCGTATGGGGGACTACGCGCGTCGTACGTCCGCGGACGGCGGGGACCGGTTCCTGCACGGGCTGGCCCATCTCGCCGTCGCGGCCATGGCGTTCCCGCGGCCCGAGGACCTGGCCGACGACGGATACATCGGCCGCGTGACCGTCAACGGCGTCGACGCGTTCGTGCGACAGGCCTGCCGGCGGCTGGAGGAGCGCGCCGAGGAGCAGGGCGAGAACACCGACCCGGCGACCGAGGCGCCCGGGCTGGAGGCCGCCTGGCGGATCTGGGCGAGACGCAGCGCCGCCGGTGCCACCAAGGACGCGCGCAGACTCGCCGGTTCCACGACCGGCATCGTCGGCAAGGCGGTCGCCTTCCTCACGGACTCCGGGTTCCTGCAGCGCACCGGCGACGACAACGGCGGTACGTACCGCACGACCGCCCGCTACCAGCTCCAGGTGCGGGACATGGCGGGCAGCGCCGCGATGGCCGAGCTGCTGGAGCTGGGCGTCGTCCCGGTGACCGACGGCACCCCGACGCTGCTGCCGCCCGAGGACACCGACGACCTGGAGCTGGCGGCCGACGCCGGGCTGCCGTTCCACGCGTCGTCGCACTCCTGAACCTCCCCGACCTGCCGAAGACTTACGAGAGTCCGCCATGTACGAGCTGTCCCGGGTCCGCCTCTACTCCATCGGTCCCGCCGGTGCGCGCTACGCCGACACCGTGCTTGACCTGCGCGGCGTGGGCGAGCCCGTGCCCGACCCCGCGCCCACCCAGGCCGAGTTCTTCGAGGAGGACCCCGTCGGCCCGCCGCGCCGCCCCGCGCCCGCCGGAGTGCTCTTCCTGGAGAACGGCGGCGGCAAGTCGGTCCTGCTCAAGCTGATCTTCTCGGTGATGCTGCCGGGCCATCGCAACACTCTGGGCGGCGCCAGTTCGGGTGTGCTGCGCAAGTTCCTGCTCGCCGACGACTGCGGGCACGTCGCCCTGGAGTGGCAGCACACGCTGACCGGCGAGTGCGTGGTCGTCGGCAAGGTGAGCGAGTGGCGGGGGCGCCAAGTCTCCAACGACCCGCGGAAGTTCGCCGAGGCCTGGTACTCGTTCCGGCCGGGCCCCGGCCTGTCGCTGGACAACCTGCCGGTCGCCGAGGCCACTTCCGTACGGCCGGCCGTCGAGGGCCAGTCCGGTGCGCAGGGCCGCCGCCGCACCATGAAGGGCTTCCGGGACGCCATCACCGAGGCGGGCAAGGCGTATCCGCACCTGGAGGTGCACTGGGAGGAGATCCACGACCGGTGGATCGAGCACCTGGGTGACCTCGGCCTCGACCCCGAACTCTTTCGCTACCAGCGGGAGATGAACGCCGACGAGGGCGAGGCCGCCGGCCTCTTCGCGGTCAAGAAGGACTCCGACTTCACCGACCTGCTGCTGCGCGCCGTGACGGACACCCGGGACACGGACGGGCTCGCCGACCTGGTCAGCGGCTTCGGCAACAAGCTGGGACGACGCGCCGAGCTGATCGCCGAACGGGACTTCACCGCCGGGTCGGTGGACCTGCTCGGGCGGATCGTCGAGGCCGCCGAGGCACGCGCACGCGCGCGTGACATCCATGCCGGAGCCGAGCGCCGCACGCGCACGCTGGCCCGTCGGCTGTCGGCGCGGGGCGTGCAGGAGCGGGTACGGGCCGCCGACCTCGCCCAGCGGGTCACCGCCGCCGCGTACTCGGTCACGCACTCCGAGGCGGCCCGGGAGCGCAGCGCGCTGATCGCCGCCGAACTCGCCTACCGCAACGCCTCCTTGGCGCTCGCCGTCGCCGAGAAGTCCGCCGCCGGACTGAAGCGCGAGCTCGCCGACGCGCGCACCCTGCACTCCGCCTGGCAGGCCGCCGAGGCCGTACTGCGCCACCGCGCCGCCGCCGACCGCGTCGCGCGTGTGGCCGCCGCCATCCAGGAGGCCGAACGGGACGCAGCCCCCGCCCTCGCCGCCCGAGCCAGGGCCGCCGTGGATCTCGTACGGGCCCTGCACTCGGCCGCCGAGAGCGCCGAGACCCTCGCGAACGAGGAGGAGGAGCGGTCCGCCGCCCTCCAGGAGGTCGGCGAGGCCGCCCACCGGGACTCGACCGCCGCCG
Organism: Streptomyces sp. NPDC001617; assembly: GCF_053596855.1. Classification (NCBI taxonomy): domain Bacteria; kingdom Bacillati; phylum Actinomycetota; class Actinomycetes; order Kitasatosporales; family Streptomycetaceae; genus Streptomyces; species Streptomyces sp. NPDC001617. The sequence continues at coordinate 3,394 of NZ_JBSFHA010000073.1, read as the reverse complement.
CCACGGAGGCGCAGCGCGCCCGCAGTGAGATCGGGCATCTGCGGCAGCGCCTCACCGAGGTCGAGCAGGAGACCGCCGAGGCGGTGCGGGCGGGCTGGCTCGACGACAGCGCGCCCGACGCCGACCCGGCCCGCGCCGCCCTCGCGGCCAGCGACGCCGAGAAGACGGCCGTGGCGGCCTGGGACACCGCCCGTGAGGCCTCCCGCAAAGCCACCGAGCACGCACGCGAGGCGACCTCGACCGAGTCCCGCGCCGAGCTGACGGCCGCCCGCGCGGCGGACACGGCCACGGCGACCCGGCGCTCGTACGAGGCCGAGCGACGCCTCGCCGAGGGGCTGGCCGCCGAGGAGCGGCTGGCGGAGCTGCTGAGCCTGTCCGGGAGCGCGTCCGCACGGTCCTCGGTCCCACAGCCACGCCACGACCCGGAGAGCAGCGAGCCTGCCCTCACCCCCGAGGACCTCGACCGCTTCGCCGACGAACTGCGCGAACTGCTCGAGGACTCCGTCTCCTCCGCCGAACGCCACCTCTTCGAGCTGCGCACGGCCGCGGCCGACGACTCCCGCATCCTCGGCGCGCTCGGTGATGGTGGGCTGCTCCCGCCGGGCCCGGACGTTTTGGCCACGGTGGAGTTCCTGGGCGAGCACGGCATCCCGGCACTGCCCGGCTGGCGCTACCTCGCCCAGGCCGTCGACCCCGCCGACCACGCGCGCGTACTGGCGGCCCGCCCCGAGCTGGTCGACGGCGTGATCATCACCGACCCCGACACGCACGCGCGTGCCCGGGACGCACTGGCCGACGCCGCCCTGCTCCCACGGTCCGCCGTGGCCGTCGGCACGGCCGCCGCCCTGCTCGCCCCGACGCCCGCCACCGACTCCCGGAACGGCCGTTCTTCCGACGTATTCCTCGTACCGCCGAACCCGGCCATGCACGACGAGCACGCCGCCGACGAGGAGCGGCAGGCGCTGCGCGTGCGGGCGACCGAGCGGGACGAGGAGATCCGGACGCTCGCCGCGAGGCTCGGCAAGGACCGCGAACTGGCGGCACGGCTCGCCTCCTGGCGCACCGGCTGCCCGGCGGGACGGCTCGTCGAGCTGGCGCAGGCCGCGCAGGACGCGGGGGCGTTCGCCGAGGAGTCCGAGGCCGAGCTGGCCGAAGCGCGCACGGTGCGGGCCGAGGCCGACGAGGCGGCCTCGGAAGCCGCGCAGGTGCGGGACGAGCGGCAGGAGGCCGCCCAGAAGGCCCGCCGTGCCGCCGACGCCCTCGCCGGGCTCGCCTTCCGGCTGCGCGAGCGCGCCGGGTGGCAGGTGAAGCTGCGCGAACTGGCCGACGACGGAGCCGAGTCCGAAGCCCGCGCCCAGGTCTGTCTGGAGCGCGCCCGGGCCGCCGACGAGGACCGGCGCGCCGCTCAGCGTGCCGCCGACGACGCCCGCCGTACCGCCCGCGCGCTGCGTGCCGAGCGGTCCGAGATCGCGGGAGCCCCCGACGACGTACCGGAGGACGACGCGGCAGCCCCGAAGTCGTCGCTGCCCGCCCTCCGCGAGGCCTACCGGGCCGCCTCCCAGGTCTACGAGAAGGTCGGTGTCGGCGCCGACCTGCGCGCCGAACAGGCCCGCGCGGAGAGCGACGAGAGCGCGGCCCGCACCGAGCTGGACCGGCTCAGCAACAAGGTCCGCACGCGCGCGGAGCAGCTGCTCCAGTCCCCGGACGGCTCCGACGGGCCGTCCCGCCAGGCCGCCGCCACTCGGGCCGAGGAGCTGGTGCAGCTCCTGGAGACCCGGATGTCGACCGCGAGCGAGCAGCTGGGCCGACTACGCGGCGAGGCCGAGCGGCACGCGCCCGAGGACGGCGAGGCGCACACCGAGCTGCCCGAGGAGCTCCAGCCGCGTGACGCCGAGCACGCCCAGGCCCTGCTGCGCACCGCGACGGCCGAACTGGCCTCCCGCACCGAGGCGTTGGCCCAGGCCCGGGAGGCACACGCCGAGCTTCTCGACGCCCATCGCGCGGCCGAGGACGCGGCCGGCGGCTTCGACGAGATCGCCGCGATGCTGCGCGACCTGCTGCGCGAGCACATCTCCGAGGAGGAGCAGACGGAGCCGGAGCCCTACCCGGGCACCCTGGAGGAGGCCCGTCACTCCGCGGCCGAGGCCCGCCGCTCGCTGCGCGGGTGCGCCGCCGATCTGTCGTCCGCCGAGTCCGCCGTACGGGAGGCGAGCGATGTCCTCGTCCGGCACGCCAACTCCACCCGCTACGAGCAGGTGCGCACGCCGGCACGCCAGCAGATCCGCGAACTGCCCGCCTCCGCCCTGCCCGAGCACGCCCAGAAGTGGGCGGACGCCTTCGCGCCCCGACTCCGCGTCCTCACCGACGAGTTGGCTCAATTGGAGCGCAACCGCGACTCGATCGTCGACCGGCTGCGCGGGCTTGTCGAGTCGGCCCTGGCGACCCTGCGATCCGCCCAGCGGCTGTCGCGGCTGCCCGAGGGGCTCGGTGAGTGGTCCGGGCAGGAGTTCCTGCGCATCCGCTTCGAGGAGCCCGACCAGGCCACGCTCACCGAGCGGCTGGGCGAGGTCATCGACGAGGCGACCCGGGCCGCCGTAAAGAAGAACTCCGACCTGCGGCGCGACGGCATGTCCCTGCTGCTGCGGGGCGTTGCCGCCGCCCTGCAGCCCAAGGGTGTCGCCGTCGAGATCCTCAAGCCGGACGCCGTGCTGCGCGCCGAGCGTGTCCCCGTCGGGCAGATGGGCGATGTGTTCTCCGGCGGTCAGCTGCTCACCGCCGCGATCGCCCTGTACTGCACGATGGCAGCGCTGCGCTCGAACGACCGGGGCCGCGACAAGCACCGACACGCCGGCACGCTGTTCCTGGACAACCCCATCGGCCGCGCGAACGCCACGTATCTGCTGGAGCTGCAGCGGGCCGTGTCCGACGCGTTGGGTGTCCAACTCCTGTACACCACGGGCCTGTTCGACACGACCGCGCTGGCGGAGTTCCCCCTGGTGATCCGGCTGCGCAATGACGCCGACCTGCGGGCCGGGCTCAAGTACATCAGCGTGGAGGAACATCTCCGGCCAGGGCTGCCCCAGCAGGCTCCGGCGGGTGAGGGCGAAGCGGTGCACAGCGAGATCACGGCGACACGGATGTTCAAGAGGCCGGCGCCGACGACAGGTTGATCAACCGGCCGAACCGGTTCCTGACCCTCGGGGACGCGACGGGCACCCACGCCTGCACGCCCCCGCCGCAGGCCCTCAGGAGTGCGACAGCTGTCCGCTGCCGCCCCGTCGGCGTATTCGCTCCTGTGTCCGCTCGGTGGCCCTCGCCTGACGCCGGGCCCTGCGCCGCGCGCGGCGCAGGGCCCGGGCGGTGCTGCTCGGCGTCGACACCACGCCCGTGCGCA
>NZ_JBSFHA010000072.1:0-55576 GCF_053596855.1 Streptomyces sp. NPDC001617 | reverse complement strand
GCTGCACGCTCCCCCACTCTCGGCTTCGCTCGAGCGGGGGGACCCCCATGGCCCCGCTCGGCTTGGCCAGGAGGTGCCGTGCCTCACGGCCGACCTGATCCGCCGGACACCCCCTAGCTGTCCGTGATCATGAGGGACGCCATCATGCCCTCGTCCTCGTGTTGCAGCAGATGGCAGTGGAGCATGTACATGTACGTGTCGTCGGAGAAGTCGGTGAACTCCATGGCGATCTCGATCGAGCCGCCGCCGACCACTTCGTAGGTGTCGAACCAGCCGAGGTCGACGCCGGTCGGGTCGTCGCCGTTGATGGAGATCAGCTGGTACGGCACGTCATGCAGATGGAACGAGTGTTCCAGCTGGGTGCTGTTCTTGATCGTCCAGATCTCCTTGGACCCCAGCGTGGTGCTGATCATCGCCATGGACGACATGCTGGTGCCGGCCGAGCCGTTGATCAGCATCGTGGCGCCGCTCTGGCCGAGCGTGATCGTGCGGGCCGTGAAGTCACTGGTGTCGTACCGGTCGATCGTGTTGAGCGAACTCGGCAGGTCGTCCGGGGTGTCGGTGCCGGACGCGGTGATCGCGAGCACGTCGTAGGTGCCGCTGCCGCCCCGCACCCAGCCCGTGGTGACGACGGCCTGGAGGGTGACCGCGTCCGACAGGTCGAGGACGAACTCGGCGCGTGCCCCGGCCACCAGCCGGATGGAGTCCACCTCGGTGGCCGCGGTGAGATAGCCCTGGTCGGTGGCGATCTGGTTCAGCGTGCCGCCGTCGCTGCGCTGGATGGTGATGATGTCGGACGGTGAGGCGTTGAGGCACCGGAACCGGGTGCGGGTCTTCGTCGCCGTGAAGGTGAGGGTGGTGTCGTCGACGTTGGTGCCGTTGAGCAGGAGCGGGAAGCTCAGTCCGTTGGTCAGGTAGCCGGTGAGGTTGTACTTGATGTCGCCGCTGCTGTCGGTGGCGAGGCTCTGGAAGATGAGCGGGATGTCGTCCGTGCCGTAGGTGCTGGGCAGGTCGGAGGAGGCCGTGGAGTCGTCCTCCACGATGATCATCCCGGCCAGTCCGTGGACGGCCTGCTTGGCCGTGGTGCCCAGCGCGTGCGGGTGGTACCAGAGCGTCTTGGCGTCGTCCTTGACTGTGAACGTCGGGGACCAGGTCTCCCCGTCGGCGAAGGCGACCTGGGGGCCGCCGTCCATCTTGGCCGGGACATGGGCGCCGTGGAAGTGGACGGTGGTGTCCTCGCCCAGGCTGTTGGTGATGTTGAGCAGGACCGTGTCGCCGTTGGTCCACTTCATGGTGGGGCCGAGGAAGGACTGGTTGTAGCCCATCGTGCTGCTGGTGACCCCGGAGAGCACCTCGGCGGTGCCGGTCTTGGCCTCCAGGGTGAAGGTGGTGGTGCTGTCGGAGGTGGTGCCCTCCAGGAGGTCCGGGATGGTCAGGGTGGCGGTGCTGTCCGCGGCACTCGCCTTGTTCTTGCCCGCCTCGGTCAGCAGGGAGAAGGCGGCCCCGGCGCCCGCGACGGCGCCGAGACCGACCCCGGCCATGCCGCCGAGGAACTTGCGCCGGTGCACGCCCTTGCCGCCGGCGGTGCGGCTGGTCTTGGTGTGCTTGGTCTTGCCGTGTGTACCCGTGTCGCCCGTGGGGCCATCGGGCGTGGTGATGTCAGCCATGGGTCGGGATGTTTGACGTGAGGTCTGTGTAAGGACTGGGCCGAACTTAGGAGCGAGCCGCGAGCGCTGTGAACGGGCAGTGAGCCGCGCGCACATTCAACTCCCTTGAATGAAAACCAAGTTGAGGAATGCCTGATCCCGCATGACGTGCGGGACGCATCGGACATCCTGCGGCCCCGCCAGATTTTGCCCGCCCGTTGCCTAAGGCGATGAGTCAGCCGTGGGCCTGCTTCACGAGCTTCATGTACCGCTCCCAGTCCCAGTACCGCCCGGGATCGGTGTGGTCCGTCCCCGGCACCTCCACATGCCCGATGATGTGCTCCCGGTCGACGGGTATGCCGTACCGCCCGCATATCCCGGCCGTCAGCCGGGCGGAGGAGGCGTACATCGCGTCCGTGAACGAGGATCTGCGCTCCACGAACCCCTCGTGCTCTATGCCGACACTGCGTTCGTTGTACTCCCGGTTGCCCGCGTGGAACGCCACGTCCAGCTCCCGGATCATCTGCGTGATCTGCCCGTCCTTGCGGATCACGTAGTGGGCCGCGGCCTGGTGGCCGGGGTCCTTGAAGGCCTTCACCGCGCTCGCGTAGCTGCCCTGCGTGACATGGATGACCACCCGGTCTATCGCGTAGTCGTCCGGCCGGTCCGCCCGCCGGTAGTTCGCCGAGGAGGCCGCGATCCACCGCGCGCCCCGGAAGTCCACCGCGCCCGCCACCCGCGGCCTCTCCACACCCGGCAGCCGCCACCACAGATGCGCCAGCTCCTCGCGCGCCAGCGCGGCCGTGCCGACGGCGGCCGCCGCACCGCCGACGATCAACGCACGCCGCCCGAGCCGCCTGTCGGCGTCCATGGCCCTCTTCCCGTCCCCCATGTGATCGTCAACGGATACTCGTGGGCTCCGGTTCCCGCGGGCCCTTACTCTTGAAGGGCTATGACTCACACCCCGCAGCGCCCCCGCCCCCTTCGCGTACTCGCCGCCATGTCCGGCGGGGTCGACTCCGCCGTCGCCGCCGCCCGTGCCGCGGAAGCCGGCCACGACGTGACCGGCGTCCACCTCGCGCTCTCCGCGAACCCGCAATCGTTCCGCACGGGCGCGCGTGGCTGTTGCACCATCGAGGACTCGCGGGACGCGCGGCGCGCCGCGGACGTCATCGGCATCCCGTTCTACGTCTGGGACCTCGCCGACCGCTTCCGCGAGGACGTGGTCGAGGACTTCGTCGCCGAGTACGAGGCCGGCCGCACCCCGAACCCGTGTCTGCGCTGCAACGAGAAGATCAAGTTCGCCGCCCTGCTCGACAAGGCGCTCGCGCTCGGCTTCGACGCGGTCTGCACCGGCCACTACGCCCAGGTGATCGTGAACGAGGACGGCACCCGCGAGCTGCACCGCGCCTCCGACATGGCCAAGGACCAGTCGTACGTCCTGGGTGTCCTGGACGAGAAGCAGCTGGCGCACGCGCTCTTCCCGCTGGGCGACACGGTGACGACCAAGGACGAGATCCGCGCGGAGGCCGAGCGCCGCGGCCTCGCGGTCGCCAAGAAGCCCGACTCGCACGACATCTGCTTCATCGCGGACGGCGACACCCAGGGCTTCCTCGCGAACCGCCTCGGCAAGGCCGAGGGCGACATCGTCGACGAGTCCGGCACCAAGGTCGGCACCCACGAGGGTGCGTACGGCTTCACCATCGGCCAGCGCAAGGGCCTGCGCATCGGCACCCCGGCGCCCGACGGCAAGCCGCGCTACGTCCTCGACATCTCGCCCGTGAACAACACCGTGACGGTCGGCCCGGCCGCCGCCCTCGACGTCACCGCCCTCACCGCCATCAGGCCCCGCTGGTGCGGCACGGCCCCCTCCGGCCCCGGCACCTACACCGCCCAGCTCCGCGCCCACGGCGGCGAGACCGAGGTCACCGCCGAACTGGTCGACGGCACCCTGGAGGTGTCCTTCACCGAGCCGGTCCGCGGCGTCGCCCCCGGCCAGGCGATCGTCCTCTACGACGACACCCGCGTGGTGGGCTCGGCGACGATCGCCACCACGGCTCGCCGGGAAGCCGCCACAGCCTGATCATCGAGAACTCGCAGGAGCTGGCACCGCCCCACCACCCGGCATAGGCTGGCCCCGCGGAAGGCCCGCACAGTGTGAGCCGGCGGCGGGACCTCCCCGCCCCTTCGGGAGGTGGACGGTGCTCCTGCGCTTTCGAGTGGCGAACCACCGCTCGATCCGGGACGAGGCCGAGCTGACACTTGTCGCTGCAGCAGGCAGTGCTGACAGTTCCGACAGCATCGCGCGGGACAGCGGGATCGCTCAGGACGATGGCGGGCACGTGCCGGTGCTGCCCGTGGCCGGGATCTTCGGTGCGAACGCTTCCGGCAAGAGCAACCTGCTCAGCGCATTCCACGCCATGCGGGAGGCGGTACGCACCTCCTTCGCGGACTGGGCCAAGTATCCCGGGGTGCCTGACCGGCAGCCCTTCAAGTTGGACGCCGCCAGCGCCGAGGAGACCACCCTCTTCGAGGTCGACCTGGTCCTCGGCGCCCGTACCCCCGTCCGTTACACGTACGGCTTCGAACTCTCCGACGACCGGGTGGAGGCCGAATGGCTGCACGCCTACCCGGGCGGCATCCGACAGGTCTGGTTCGACAGGGAGGCGGACCGCCCGGCGGAGGACGGCGACGAGTACCTCTTCGAGAGCCCGGCCTTCACCGGCCGCCGCGACGACCTGGTCGCGCTCACCCGGCCGAACGCCCTCTTCCTCTCCACCGCGGCCACCCTCAACGACCCTCAACTGTCCGCCCTGCACCGCTGGTTCCTGAACAACCTGTGGCTGATGACCCCGGGTGAGGACATCACACACCGTGCCGACTGGACCAAGCGCCGCCTCACCGAGCTCCACGCCGACACCGGCTACCGCGAACGACTCGTCCAGCTCCTGGCCTCCGCAGACCTGGGCGTCACCGGCTTCGATCTCGATCCGGACACCGGCGCGGTCTCACTTCGGCACCGGACGGAGGGAGCGGAAGCGGTGGCTCTCGACTTCCTCACCGAGGAAAGCTTTGGTACGCACGCGTGGTTCGCTTTTCTCGGCCCGATGCTCGCCGTCCTCGACAACGGGACGACGCTGCTGGTCGACGAACTCGACTCCAGTCTCCACCCCACGCTGGCCGCCGAGGTCGTGCGTCTCTTCCAGGACCGCAAGGCCAACACCAAGGGCGCCCAGCTGATCTTCACCACCCATGACGCCACGCTGCTCGGCAACGCCGTACTCGACCGTCCGCTCCGCCGCGATCAGGTATGGCTCACCGCCAAGACGAAGTCCGGCGCGAGTGAGCTGTATCCGCTGGTCGCCGCCCACCCGGAAGCGGGCGAGGACCTGGAGCGGGGCTATCTGCGTGGCCGGTACGGAGGGGTGCCCCGGGTGACCCCCGGTGAGATCGCCCGCGAGGTGTCCTGGCTGGAGGAGAAGGCGGCAGCGACGGCGTGAGCGAACGGGGTGGGCACGGAGCATGAGCAGCAGGCGCAGGTCGAAGAAGGACGCGGCGAGCACGGTGATGCCGCCGCAGGCGCCTCCGTCGCAGTACTCACGTCGCGAGCGGGTGCTTTACGTGGGATGCGAGGGCGAGGTGACCGAGTACGACTACCTGCGGTACCTCAACAAGGAGTTCGGGAGCGGGGACAGCGAGACCGGCCGACCACCCTTCACCATCAAGCCGGTCCGCAAGGCCGACGGCCTGATCCCGTCCCGTACCGTAAAGGCGGTGGTCGAAGCCGCTCAGGGGGAGGACGAGACCTGGGTGCTCTTCGACCGGGACAGCCACCATGACATCCCCGAGGCATTCGAGGCCGCCGCGGCCTCGGACACCGAGGTCTGCTTCTCCCACCCCTCCTTCGAACTGTGGTTGCTGCTGCACTTCCAGCCGTTCGGCGGCGCCCAGGGCGCGGCGAAGAACACGCACGTCGTGGAGAAGCTGCGCAAGGCCGACCCCGCGTACAAGCGGTTCGACAAGCCCGACAAGGGTCTCAACGATGCCCGTACCAAGGCGCTGAAGGGCAAGGAGGCGGCGGCGGTGCAGCACGCGCGAGCCCTGGTCGGTCAGTGTGAGCACGGTTCGTGCAAGCCCGCCAACGCCACGTTCGAGGCGCCGAAGTACGGTCGCTCGGCGAAGGAGCGGGCCGCCCGCTCCGGACACGCCAAGAACTGCGAAGTCCTGAGCCGGGACCCGTCCACGGACGTGTGGCGGCTCCTGGTCAGTCTGGGCATCGTGAAGGTCTGAGCGGCGGCGGCGCATGCCCGGCCATGCCGGTCTAAATGTTCCGTTATGGGCGGTTGGCTCCTGGGGTTGCGGGCCGTCTAGTCTTCCGTAGCACCTCCATTTCCATACGAAGGATCAGCGCGTGGCCAGAATCACCCTGCCCGAGCTCGAACGCCATCTCTTCTCGGCCGCCGACATCCTGCGCGGCCGGATGGACGCCTCCGAGTACCGCGACTTCATCTTCGGGATGCTCTTCCTGAAGCGGGCCTCGGACGAGTTCGAGCCGGAGTGGAAGCGGGTGTACGCGGAGCGGCTCGCGCAGACCGGCGGCGACGAGGAGAAGGCGCTGGCCAAGGCGGACAACCCGGCCGCCTACCCCCGCGTCTTCTACGTGCCGCCACGAGCACGCTGGTGGCGTGGACCCCACCACGACCTGGAGAGGCCGGAGAGCCCGGCGCCCGGCATCATGGCCCTGACCGAGAAGGTCGGCCAGGGCCTCGACGAGGCTCTGGTGGCGCTCCAGGACAGCAACGACCTGCTCGCGGGCATCGCCTCGCACATCAACTTCAACGAGGTCGTCGGCACCAAGCCGCGCTTCACCGACCCCGAACTCCGTTCACTGATCCGGCACTTCAGCCTCTACCGGCTGCGCAACGAGGACTTCGAGTTCCCCGACATGCTGGGCGCGGCCTACGAGTACCTCCTCGGCCGGTTCGCGGACTCGGCCGGCCAGCGCGGCGGCGAGTTCTACACGCCGCGTTCGGTCGTACGGATGATGGTGCGCCTGGTCGACCCACAGCCCGGGGAGTCGGTCTACGACCCCTGCGCGGGCTCCGGCGGCATGCTGATCGCGGCCCGCGAGCACGTCGAGGAACACGGCGGCGACCCCGAGGAACTCTCGGTCAACGGCCAGGACAAGAACGGCCCTTCCTGGTCCATGGCCAGCATGAACATGGTCCTGCACGGCATCCACACCTTCGACCTCCAGAACGGGGACACCCTCGCCGAGCCGCTCCACCTCGACGAGAACGGGCGGCTGCGCAAGTTCTCGGCGATCCTGTCCAACCCTCCGTTCTCGCTCCCGTACGACGAGGACGCCGTCGCCAAGGCCGACCAGGACCACGGCAAGCGGATGCAATGGGGCTGGACGCCGGGCAGCGGCAAGAAGGCCGACCTGATGTTCGTCCAGCACATGGTGTCGGTCCTGGAGGAGGACGGCGGACGGGCGGCCGTCGTCATGCCGTACGGGGTGCTGTTCCGGAGCGGCAAGGAGCGTGACATCCGCGTCGGGATGCTGGAGGCCGACTGCGTCGAGGCGGTCATCGGCCTCGGCCCGAAGCTGTTCTACGGCGCGGGCGTCCCGGCCTGCATCCTGATCCTGCGGCCCCCGCACGGGAAGACCGACCCGAAGCGCCTGAAGAAGGTCCTCTTCATCAACGCCGACCGGGACTTCACACCCGGCAGCAACCAGAACGAACTCGGCCCCGAGCACATCGAGAAGATCGTGACGGTCTTCCGTGAGTGGCGCCTCATCGACGGCTACTCACGCGAGGTCCACCGCGACGAACTCCTCGCGCCGGACGCGAAGGGCGTCCCCGAGGCGAACTTCAACATCCGCCGCTGGGTGGACAATTCACCGCCCGCGGAGCCGCAGGACGTACGGGCGCATCTGTACGGGGGTGTGCCGGTCGCCGAAGTCGCGGCGAAGGAGGGGCTGTTCAAGGCGTACGGGGTCGATGCGGGGTCGCTGTTTGTGCGCAGGGACGGTGGCGAGGGTGATGAGTCCTGCGGGTACTACGACTTCCTGCCGGAGGGCGCGGAGGCGACGGCCGCCCGTATTCCGCGACTGACGTCTGCGCGGGAGGCGGAGCTGCGCGAGACATATGACGAGTGGTGGTCGAAGAGCTCCGGTCTCTTTGCTCAACTCGCGGCGGACAAGAAGCTGATGGACCTGCGCAGCGGGCTCCTCGACGGGTTCACGTCGGCTGTCGGCGGGGCCGGGGTCCTGGACGAGTTCACGACGGCGGGCATCATCGCCGCGTGGTGGACGGAGAACCGCTACGACATGAAGGCCCTCGCGGTGGGCGGCTTCGAACGGGTATTGGAGGGCTGGGTCGACTCCGTCGAGGCGATCGTCGACCCGGCGGTCCCTGGCGGCGGCGCGGACGACGCGAAGCGCTCGTCGGTCTCTCCGGCGGAGCGGCGCCGGGCTCTTGACCAGCCGGTGGTACGGGAGTTGATCCCGGAGTTCCTGGAGGCGGTGGCTGCGGCGGACAAGGCGCTCGCGGAGGCGGAGGCCGCGGCGAAGATGGCGGCTGAGGCGAAGGCGGCGGTCGTGGGTTCGGGTACGGACACGGAGGACGAGTCCGACGCCGAGTCCGGTGAACCGGCGGAGCCGGTGTCGCCGGAGCAACTCGCCGCGCTGGACAAGGCGTTGGCGGTAGCCAAGAAGGCTCTGACGGCGGCACGCAAGAAGCGCAAGGCGCTGGACGACCGTTTCCTGCCGGACCTGAAAGCGGCGACGGACCTGAAGAAGGCCGAGGATGGTGGCCCGGAGGGCGTCGTCCTGGCGGTCCTCCGCCGTGACCTGTCCGACCGCCTCAACGTGGCGCTGGCGACGGGCCGCCGCGAAATCGTCGCCTCCTTCCGACGCTGGGCCGAGAAGTACGAGGTGTCGCTGACGGCCCTGGAGGAGGAGAGCGGGGACGCGGCGAAGGGGCTTGCGGAGTGGCTGGGGGTGCTGGGCTATGGGCGTTGAGGTTCGATCCACGGTGGCACTCAAAGATGTGCTGCGAAAGGTGGAGACCGGATGGAGTCCGGTCTGCGACTCGGCGCGACCGGCCACGGACGAGTGGGGGGTTCTGAAGCTCAGCGCGGTTACTTCGGGGAAGTTTGTTGCCTCGGAGGCGAAGCGACTTCCCAGCGAGGTCCTGCCGAGGACCGCCTTTGAAGTACGGCCCGGCGATGTCCTCATGTCCCGGGCCAACGGGGTCAAGGCGCTCGTGGGTGTTGCCTGCACAGTGAATCAGGTGCGCCCGAGACTGCTTCTGCCGGACTTGGTGTTCCGGCTGGTTGCTGATCCTGACGTGCTGGACCCCGGATTCTTGGGAATCGTGCTGACCTCGGCTGCTGCGCGTCGGCAGATCGAGGCGGCCATGCGCGGGACCAGCGGCCAGTACAAGGTGTCGCAGGCCGACGTACGAGCGCTGGGGATTCCGCAATTGCCGCTGCCTGAACAACGCGACATCGTCGCGGCGCACGAGGCGTTCGAGCGGCGGATCGGGGCGTTGGCGCGGGAGTTGGCCAAGCTTCGGGTCGTTGAGCAGGCTGTCGTGGCCCAGACGATGGCTGAGGCCACCCGAAGAGTCGATCTTTCTCAATGCCTGATCGACATCGAGTCTGGGTGGAGCCCTGCATGCGACGCTGAGCAGCCTGACGTCGATGAATGGGGTGTCGTCAAGGTAAGCGCGGTTACGTCTGGCCGGTTCATCGACGGCGAGGCCAAGCGCCTGCCGATGGGGCAGGTTCAGCGCCCGGAGCTGGAGATCAAGAAAGGCGATGTCTTGCTTGCGCGGGCCAATGGTGCCCGTTCTCTGGTGGGAGTTTCTTGCTACGTCACTGCGACTCGTCCACGGCTCATGCTGTCGGACAAGCTGCTGCGACTCATTCCAGACCGGACAGCGGTTGACCCCGTCTATCTGGCAATCTTGCTCGGAACTCCGGGGGTTCGAAGGCAGATTGGAAACTTGCTGAATGGCGGAACAGGCCAGAACAACATCACGCAGGCCGACGTACGAGCCCTGAAGGTTCCGCAACTGCCGCTGCCCGAACAGCGCGACGTCGTTGCTGCGCACGAGGCGTTTGAGCGGAGGATCGGGATGCTGGAGCGAGAGCTGACCAGGCTTCGTGTTACGCAACGGGCCGTAGTCGAAGACCTCCTCAGCGGCCGGTCCCGAGTGACCCGGACCTGAGGCTTTCTATCAGCGCACCGAATGACGCCCGGCCCGTGACGAACGCGGTCGCCGGGCGTTTGCTGTCCCGCACGGCGATCGCGTCCCGTGACGTGGCGACCTCGACGCACGCGTTTCCGGCCGCCTCGGAGTAGGAGGACTTGGTCCAGCTCAGTTCGGGCAGCACGGCACCTTCTAGAGTTCTCCGACGATTTCGAGGATGCGGTCCCTCGATTCCTCCGGATTCAACGCCACCTGTTCGACCAAGTCCAGCCGTCGCCGGAAGTTGGCCAGTTGGGTGGGGCTGTCGAAGAACACCGCGCCGGTGGGGGAGTCCACCTCGACGGTGTCGAGATGGGAGTCGTAGGCCGAGACGTACATCATGGTGTCCCCGGCCATGGGGAACCCTTCTGTGGCCAGCGGGATGACGAGCAGCGTGACGTTGGGGCGTTCACTTTCGGTCAGAAGCCAGTTGAGCTGGGCTTTGGCTGTCTGGCGTCCGCCGATCTGGAACCGGAGCGCGGTTTCATGGATCAGCCCCGTGTATGGGACGGCCCCTTCCTCCACCACTCGGTGGCGTGACAGGCGGTGTGCTACGCGCAGTTCCACCTCCAGACGCGGCAGCGAGGGAACGTACAAGTCGAACAGCGCACGCGCGTGCTCTTCGGTCTGGAACACGCCGGGGATGTGCGCCATTTGAAGTGTGCGCAGGTGGGAGGCGTAGTGTTCCAGCTCAGAGACGTCGAGAAAGTCCGGCGGGATCTTGCCGCGGTACTCGTCCCACCAGCCGTGCGTCCGCCCGCCGGTCATGGCGGCCAGGGCGTCGACGAGACTGGCGTTGTCGCACTCGTAGATGCTGGTCAGGCGGCGGAGTCGAGACTCACTGATGCCAAACCGCCCTGCCTCCACATTGGAGATGGTGGTTCGGTCCGTGCCAAGCAGTTCGGCCGCACGCGGGGCGGACATGCCTGCGGCTTCGCGTAGCCGGCGCAGTTCCGCACCGAACCGGCGCTGCCGGACGGACGGCGTCGGTCGTGGTGCCATCTAGCCTCCCTGAGTTCGCGGTCAGTGTGCCGACGGAGATCCAACCCGTCCACCGATTCCGGTAATTCAACCCGTTGGAGTGGTAACGGTCTCACCCGTTGTACTTTCTGCGCCACTCTTGGTGAACTGTCATCAGCTGAACCGCCGCCCGGCGGAAGCGCACCGGCCCCCTGCCCTCCGGAAGACAGGGATCCGGCACTGCCACCGTCACCCGGTAGTTCGCGACCGGCGCCGCAAAGAACCCGTACCGCACCACGGAGGTAAAACCTCGTGAGCAGCAACGACCTGAGCAACGCACCCAGCAACGAGCCGACCCCACCCGTCAGTTACGACCTCACCTACGGCGACCACCCCACCCCCATCCCCTTCACCGCCCCCTGGGTCTACGAGATCCACCTCCCCTGCGACCCACGCGGCCCCCGGATCGTCAGGGGCACCCTCCGTGCCGTACTCCACGCGCACGGCCTCGGTGAACTCGCCGAGAAGGCAGAGCTGTTGACCTGTGAGCTCGCCACCAACTCGGTGCGGCACACCAAGGGCCCGGTCATCGTCCGGATGCACTGGCTGTGCCCGGCGCTGCGCGTGAGCGTCTGGGACGCCGGCCCGGACCTGCCTCCGTTCGCGCCGGGATCGGCGATGCCTGATCCCACAGCCCTCTGCGGTCGCGGGCTGCCGATCGTCGAGAGCCTCGCCGACCGGTGGGGCGGCTGCGGGGCCGTCGACGGGCCGAACGGCGGGCCGGGCGGCAAGACCATCTGGTTCGAGGTCGCCCTTGGCGGTGATTCCCGGCCGCCGTCCCCGATGCTCGCGGCCTGATCCGCACACCCAGTGCCGTACCTCCCCGCAGTCGACGCAGGCACTGTTCTCACCTGTATGGGTAACGCTGCACGCGTCCCGGTCCAGGACTCACCGCGTCCGTGGTACACCGATCACGCCGTTCCGCGAGAGAAGGCGACGACGCCATGAGCACCCACCCGCAGCCCAACGACAGGTACGCGGACATCGATCACGAGCGTGCCCTGAAGCACGCCATCAGGTACATGGCCGGCAGCCGCGTACAGATCATCGAAGGGATCATCCAACCCGTGCCGCCGACTTGGGACCACGAACGCATCACACGGGTCATTCGCCGTCAGATCGAGGACCGTGTCGACGAACTCGGCTGCGTCGAGGGTTCCGGGGACATCGACCTCCCCGGCTCGCCCAACTGGTACGTTCCGGACATCGCCGTCGTCCCCGAGGAACTCGCGCAGGACGACAACATCGTTGTCACCCCGGATCTGACCCTTCTGGCGGTCGAGGTCACCTCGAAGTCCAACGCCGACACGGACCGCGTCACCAAGCGCAAGCGCTACGCCGAGTACGGCGCTCCGCTGTACCTACTGGTCGACCGTCAGAACCGCGAACTCACCCTCTTCTCCGAGCCGGGCGGACTCGGCTACACCAAGGCCGACGGCCCGCACCCCTTCGGCACCCCGGTCACCCTGCCCGAGCCCTTCGGGATCGTCCTGGACACCACGCGCCTCTGAGCAAGGAGTAGGTGATTTCCGGCCACCCTCCCCGTACTCGCCGCCTGATCCGCGCGCACCCCGCGCCGTGCTCTCCGGCCGCCGATAGAGTTTCGATCACCTGTCCTGTGCCAGAGGGCGGACGGGGATCGAGGCCGGTGGCCGGGGAGGACAGGCGTGGCGGAGCAGCCGGAGTACGTCAGGACCGAGCGGCCGCTGATCGAGCAGCTGACGGCGATGGGCTGGACCCATCTCCGGGGCGGTCTGGCCTCCGGGCCCGCCACCGCGCCGGAGGCCTCGGACCGTAGGAGCTTCGGGACCGTCGTGTACGCGGACCGGTTCAAGGCCGCCGTGGCCAGGATCAACCCGAGGCCGTCGGACGGGGAACCCTGGCTGAGCGACGCGCAGCTCGACCACCTCCTCGCCCTGGTCCAGGGCACCGCTCCGGGGCAGGGCCCGAGGGAACGCGGCGTCGCCGGGAACCTGGAGGTGACCGACCTCCTGCGCAAGGGCCGCAACGCCCGCACCCTGCCGGGCTGGACGAAGGGCGACCCCGAACACGTACGACTCGTCGACTGGGACGGCGAGTTCGGGGCGCGGCCCGACACGCCCGGCGGTGGCAATGACCTGCTCGTCGTCTCCCAGTTCCGGGTCGAGCGCAAGGACGCCACTCCCGTCACGCCCGACCTTGTGCTGTTCGTGAACGGGCTGCCCTGGGTGGTGATCGAGTGCAAGGCGCCGGTCGTGTCCGGGCCTCAGGGAGACGTACGGGCCGCCCTGGACGACGCCGTCGACCAGGTTCTCCGGTGCGCGGGCGTCAACTCCCCGGTCGCCGTACCGGAGTTTGTCCGCTTCGCGCAGGTGCTGGTCGGCACCGACCGCGACCACGCCGAGACCGGCACGGTCACCGCCGAACCCCGGCACTTCGCCCCCTGGCGCACGGTCGCGCCCGTGAGCGAGGACCGCGTACGCGAGGAGGTGCGGAAGCCCGCGTCGGCGGCCCTCACCGACCAGGAGATCCTCGTCGCCGGGATGCTGCGCCCGGCCCATCTCCTCGACCTCGTACGGGACTTCACCACCCGGCTCGGCAGCGGTCACCGTACGGTCAAACTGGTCGGCCGTCACCAGCAGTTCAAGGCGGTGAAGGCGCTCACGCGGAAGCTGGAGGAGCGGGACCGGAAGGCGGCGACCGGCGTGGCCGTCAGCCACCGGGGCGGTGTTGTCTGGCACACCCAGGGCTCCGGCAAGAGCCTGACCATGGCGTTCCTGGTCCGGCACCTGCGCAGCCGGCCCGCGCTGAAGTCGCACAAGGTGGTCGTCGTCACCGACCGCATCGACCTGGAGAAGCAGATCCGGACGAGCCTCGCCGCCACCGAGGAGAAGGTGCACCGCGCGCCGAGCGTCAAGCGGGCCAGGAAGTACCTGGAGGTGGACGTCGGGGACGTCGTCCTCGTCACCCTGCAGAAGGCACAGCGCGACGACACCGCGTACGACGGCCGCGAGGAGTCCCTGCCCGACGCCGCCCCCGCCGACGACGACGAGGAGGGCGGCGAGGGCGCCGGGGGCGAGGGATACGTACAGAACCGGGTGGCCAACCCCCACCACCACGTCGTCGTCCTCGTCGACGAGGCCCACCGGGGCCAGGACAAGTGGCAGGCCGCCCGCTGGCGGGCCATGCTTCCGCGCGCCGCGTTCGTCGGCTTCACCGGCACCCCGGTGATCAGCGACAACCGTAAGCGCAGCGAGGCGATCTTCGGCCCGTACGCCGACACGTACACCCTGCGCGACGCCGAACTCGACGGGTCGGTCAAGCCCGTCCGCTACGAGGCGTACGCCGTACCGCTCGAAGTCGTCGAACAGGCCGCCCTCGACGCCCGGTTCGACGAGAAGGTGCCGTCCGATCCGGAGCTGCGGGCCAAGGTGCTGCGCAAGTTCGGCCGCCGCAAGGAGATCCTGGAAGCCCAGTCGGTGATCGAGGTCAAGGCGGAGCACATGCTCGGCCACTGGGCCAGTACCGCGCTGCCCGACCGCTTCGGGGCGCAGATCGCCACCGTCTCCCGGCTCGCCGCCGTCCGCTACCGCACCGCGCTGCTCGCCGCCCGCGACCGGCTCGTCGCCCGCCTGGACGCGCTCGACCCCGCCCTGATCGACGACCCCATGGCCGCGCACGAGGCCGACGAGGAGGAGCGGGCGCTCCTCATGCTCCTGCCGGACCGCGAGGTGCTGCGCACGCTCGACGCGGCCGTCGTCATCTCCCCGGCCAGGCAGGGCAGCAGGGACCCGGAGTCGTGGCGGCCGTGGATCACCAAGAGCCACCAGGACGCGCACATCGAACGCTTCAAGAAGGGGCTGCCGCCGCGCGACATCACGGCCGACCCGGCATGGAACGTCAGGACACACGGGCTGCAGCCGTCCGGCGCCGGCACCCCGGCGAGCGGCGGCCAGGTGTGGAACGTCGACCTCGACCTGCCCGCGGACGGCGGACCGCCCGCGCCGCCGGACACGGAGGGCGGCGAGCCGCCGGAGACCATGGCCTTCCTGGTGGTCCAGTCGATGCTGCTCACCGGCTTCGACGCACCCGTCGAACAGGTCCTCTACCTGGACTGCAAGCTGTCCGGCGCGGGACTGCTGCAGGCCGTGGCCCGCACCAACCGGCCCTACCCGGCGAAGAAGTGGGGCCAGGTCGTCGACTACGTCGGTATCGGCCGCGCACTGGCCGACTCGCTCGCCGCCTACGACCAGGAGCACCTGCGGCACGTCCTCGGCTACCGGAACGTGTCCGTGGACCACCTCCAGCCGGACTACCAGGGGCCGCAGCCCGACGGCAGCAGCCCGGACCGGGACGGACTGCTGCTGCGGTCCGACGCCGCCGCCAAGGCCCTCCTGGAGGACCTCGCGGCGAAGGTCACCGGTTTCCTGGCCGCACAGAACGTCACCGACTCCGGCGACGAGTCGCAGTGGGAGGACTTCCTCGGCCAGCGCCTCGAAGACCCGCTGCTGCGCGGCGAGTTCGACGAACGCGTCCGCGACTTCCTGACCGCGCTCAACGCGGTCCTGCCGGACCCGATAGCACTGAAATACCGTGCTCTGGCAGGTCAGTTGGGCGTGCTGCAGTACATGGCCAGACGCCGCTACCTCGACGGCCGCGACCAGTTCAGCCCGCGCCGCTACGGGGCCAAGGTCCGCCGGCTCATCTCGCAACACATCCAGACCACCGGGATCCGGCAGCGGATCCCACCCGTCGAACTCACCGACCCGGAGTTCATGGAACGGGTCGACGCGAACGCCGATGCCCGGACCCGCTGTTCGTACATGACCGGCTCGCTGAAGCTGCGCATCAGCGCGAAGATCGGCGGCGACCGGGCGGGCTACCAGCGGTTCAGCGTCCGGCTCGAAGAGATCGTCGCGCGGATGCGGGAGGACTTCGAGCAGGCCGCCGCCGACCTGGCGCGTCTGGTCGGGGACGTGGCCGCGGCGGAGCAGGAGCCGGAGGACGGCGACGGCCTCGACTCCCGGACCGAACGGCTGGTCCTCGCACTGCTCCAGCAGCACGCCGAGGAAGCCGAGCGGGAACCCTGGCCGCCAGACACCGACCTGATCCGGGCGGCCCGCGGCCTCACCGGGGAGATGTCGCTGCTCGTCCGGCGCCCGCAGATACGCACACAGTCCGCTGCCCTTGTCCGGATGCGCAGCGAACTCCGCCAGCGGCTGGAGATCTGGCTCGCCATGGACTGGGACGACATCGGCGATCTCGCAAGCCATCTGACGGAGCTGGCCGTGGAGAGGTACGAGTACTTCCTCGGATACCGGCCGCGCGACGAGGCGGACGACGGGGACGCCTGACTTGGTGACCGCTGACCGCTGCTGACGGCTGCCAAGCAGGAGATGTCGTTGCCGGATGGTAGGAAGTGCGGGTGAGTACCGTCGTCGAACAGGCCATCGCCGATCTCCCCGTGCCCAGCGGGTGGCGGTGGGATGTCGTCGTGCGGCCACGGCGCCGCACCCTCGGCATCGAGATCGCCGAGGACGGCCGGGTGCTCTTCGCGGTTCCCGAGGGCGCGGACCCGAAGGAGGTCGCCGACGCGGTGCGCGGCCGCATGCCGCGTCTCGCCGCCGAGGTCCGCCGCCGCCAGGACCTGCGGGCGGCCGAACCGGTCAAGGACCTGATCGGCGGCGAGGGCTTCGCCTACCTGGGCCGCCGCTACCGGCTCAGGCTCACTCCCGACGACGACGGCGGCCACGTACGACTGCGCCAGGGATGGCTGGAGCTGCCCCGGTCGCTGTCGGCCGCCGCGGACGCGGGGCCCCTGGTGGAGTGGTACAGCAGCCGCGGGGAGCGCTGGCTCGCCGCCCGGCTGCAGCCGCTGGCGGCACTGGCCGGAGTGCGTGATCCGGCGGGAATCGAGGTGCGGGACCTCGGCCGCCGCTGGGGTGCCTGTTCTCCGGAGGGCGCGATCACCGTGCACTGGGCGGTGATACAGCTGCCGGTCGCCCTGGTGGACCTCGTCCTGATCCATGAGCTCTGCCACCTCAGGCACCCCGGCCACGGAGCGGCTTTCCGACGGGCGGTCCGGCTCGCGCTACCCGACGCAGACGTGCGCGAACGGCAGTTCGCGCAGGAGGAGCCGCGACTGTGGCGCGGAGCTGTCTCCTCGACAAGGCCCTAGGACGGCGCCCACAGCTCGAACCGGCTGCTGCCCCACGCCGTGGCGTACGGCACCGTCCCGATGAGGCGGTAGCCGGTCGAGTGCACCAGGGCGTCACGGACCGTCGTGCTCTCGCCGGTCGGGTTGCCCCGGTCCAGCACGATCAGCGTGAAGTGCCGGTCGGACACGGCCGCCCTGAAGCCTGCCGCCCCGGTGAGATGGCGTCCGGAACGGCTCGTGTAGTCGATCGTGTAGGTCGAGTTCCACCGGCGGTACGAGGTGTCCCGGCCCAGCGCGTAGACGGGCACCTCGTAGGTGTCGGCGAGGTAGCTGCCGTGCGCGTTCATGTACGGCCGCAGATCCGCCACCAGACTCCTGGAGTCGGGCCACGCGTGGAAGTTGTCGTACGCCTGCGACATCCCGCTGGAGAGCAGGACCACGCCCAGGAAGATCGCCCACTGCGGGTACTTGAAGTGCGCGCCCATGAGGCGGGTGACGCCGACCCCGGCGAGCGGCGCGGCGAAGAACAGGCCGTAGCCGATGTGCTTGTGGAGCGAGACCTCGGTGTGCAGGTGCAGCTGGTAGGCGGGCGCGAGCAGGGCCGTGCCGACCAGGAGCAGCCCGAGCGTGGCCCGCCAGCGGGCGCCCGGGAGCGCCCCGCGCCAGCCCGGCATCTCGCTCATGCGGCCGCTGCGGACGTACGAGAAGGCCCCCAGGAGGGCCACGGCGACCGCCAGGCCGCCCCAGTGGGCCGAGTCCCGCACGATGGTCCACGAGGGCGTCGTACCCGCCGCACGGGCCGTCGTGGTGGACTGGATCGCCGCCAGGTACCCGGAGGCGTACAGCCCCGCGCCCAGCAGCGCGACGGTGGCCGCCGTGAGCAGCACACCGCGGCCCAACGCCCGCGGCAGACCGCGCCGTTGATAGGCGGTCAGCACCCCGAGCAGCACGACCGTCGGCAGATACAGGGCCGAGGCGTACTTGACCGCCACGGCCAGCGCGGCGACCGGCGCGGCGAGCAGGACGAGCAGCGGGTGCGAGTCCGCGGTGCGTACGACGATCCACGCGGCCAGCGCCAGCAGGAACAGGGCGAGGGCGTCGTAGGTCGCGAAGTTGCCCATGAAGGCGGTGGACTGGGCCACGGCGAAGACGCCGGCCGCGCACAGCCCGGCCCGCTCGTTGAAGAGGCGGCGCGTCATCGCGTACAGCAGCGAGGTGCAGCCCAGCATGCAGGCCAGGCTCAGCGCGCGGGCGCCGGCCAGCCCGAACACCGAGTCGACGGCGGCCGCGAGGACCGGGTAGAGGACGGGCGCGCCGGAGAAGTAGCTGTCGAAGGCGCCGTAGAGCGGGGTGCCGTGCAGCAGATGGGCGATCTCCGCGTGGCCGGCGAAGAGGTAGAGGGCCTCGTCCTCGAAGGCGGTGTTCTGCAGCCGCAGCGACAGGCCCGCCTGCATCACCAGCAGGGCGAGCAGGACGAGTCGGCTGACCCAGATCCGGCGTGAGCTCGGGGCGGCCGACCAGCCGGAGTCGGGGACGGGGCTGAGCGTGTAGCCGGACGGGCGCTGCTTGAGCACGCGCAGCTGCATCGTTTCGGCAACCCGGGACCGCATCTTGGGGCGGGCCACGGGAAGTTGCATGGTGGAGTCGTTGCGCTCCATCTACGGGCCCCCTACGGTTTCCGGACGTCGAAGCCGAAGGAGTCGTCCGCCGCCGCCTTCTTGAACGCGGCGAGCGACAACGGGCCGCTGTCGATGCGCCAGTCGGCCTCCTTCTTGAGGTTGAACCAGACCAGGCCCAGCGCGTCGGCACGCGCGTGTACGCCCGCGAACAGGCCGGCGATCTGGGCGGGTTTGCGCTCCCCGGCCTGGACGCCGGTCTCGGCGATCAGGAACGGCTTGCGGCTGAAGCGGCGGATCTCCGTCAGGGTCGGCCCGAAGAGGGTCCGGAAGGTCGTGGGGCCGCTGAGCGCGTAGTAGCCGACGACACCGATCCAGTCGACGTACGCGTCACCGGGGTAGTACGGCTTGAGCCGCACGTTCGGGACCGGGTTGATCACGTTCGGGCTCCACACCCAGATGACGTCCGCCGCGCCCTCGTCGGTGAACAGGTCGTGGATGTGCCGCCACGCGCGCGCGAAGTCGGCGGCGCCGGTCTTCTTGCTGCCCCAGGGGTACCAGCCGCCGTTCATCTCGTGCCCGAAGCTCAGCGCCAGCGGCCGGTTGTAGTCGCGCACGGCATCGGCGAACTCCCGGATGTACGCGTCGTCCTCGCCGTCGGCGATCTGCGCGGCCGTACGGGAGAAGGGCTCCCAGACCAGGAAGGGCAGCTGGCCGTCGTCCCAGACGGCACGGTTGACGTCCGCCTGGAACGGGTCGCCCCACTTCGCGTAGTACTCGCGCAGGTTGGGCTGCTTGCCCGCCTTCTTGGTGAAGGCCGTCATGGGGGAGGTCGCGCGGGGCGAGCCGTTGAAGGCGACCCCGAGGTACCTGTGGTCGGGCTTGAGCAACGGGCGTATGTCGTAGGGCGGCTCGGCGCTCGGCGACGCCACTTTCGCGTCCGCGGCCGCCGAGGAGACCTGCGGGGCGGGCGGGGCGCAGGCGCTGACGGTCGCCAGCAGACAGCCGACGAGGGCGAGCAGCAGAAGGCGGGGCCCGGTCATACCGCGACCTCCTCGGCGAGCGGCGGCACGGGGGCGGCTTCCTCGGCGTGCGGCTGGATGAGGGCACGGGCGACCGCGACGCCGTAGAAGAGGCCCGAGGCGAGCATCAGGGCGTAGTCGGACGGGCTGAGGGAGGTGCTCATCCGCCAGACCGCGACCGCGATCCAGGCCACCGCCGTCGTCCCGCTCCAGGCCCACATGCCGATCCACAGGCGGCGTGTCTTGCTGCCCTTGGCGCCGCCCGCACCGGTCGGCGTCCAGCCCATCGGGCGGCGGCGCACGGTGTCCCAGATGGCGAAGGCGTGCGCCCAGCCGTACAGGACGCGGGTGGCCCAGGCCTCCAGGCGGTACGGATTGCGGTGCCAGATCGGGTAGATCACCGTCAGGTAGAGCACGCTGGGCAGCACCAGGCCGATGTTCGCGAGCTTCAGCTGCTCGGGGGCCGCCAGCATGATCGTCAGGGCGATCAGCGGGCCGCTGAAGGTCAGCAGCCCGGTCTCGATGTAGTAGACGAAACCGGACAAGTAGCACAGCCGGCTGGCGAACCGCATCTTGGTGCGCCAGAAGTCCTTGCTGCTCAGCATCGCCAGCGAGGCCATGCACCAGCGGTACTGCTGGCTGTAGAAGGCGCCCACGGTGTCCGGGCACACGCCGGTGGACAGCGCGATCGGCACGTACGTCAGGTCCCAGCCCAGGGCCCGCAGCTCGAACCCGGTGTACATGTCCTCGGAGTGCTCGACCAGGCTGGTGCCGCCGATCTCCGCGAGCGCGCTGCGCCGGTAGACCGCGCAACTGCCCACACAGATCGAGCCGTCGCTCTGCTGCCGGGAGACCTGGACGCTGCGGTAGAACAGCTCCTGCACGGCCGCCGCCCCGCGCTCGATCCAGTTCTGCTGATCCAGGACACGGAAGAACTGCGGGGACTGGACGATTCCGGTGCGCGGATCGCGGTCCATGTAGGGCAGCAGCTCGTGCAGCAGATCCGCGCGCGGGGCGAAGTCGGCGTCCAGGATGAGGATGAAGTCACCCGAGGACCGCTCGAAGCCGTGGCGCAGATTGCCGGCCTTCTTCATCCAGCCGCGGTTGGGCCGCACCAGGTACCGGAAGCCGAAGTCGGCGGCCATCGCGCCGATCTCCGGGTCGTCGGAGTCGTCCAGCACGATCGGCGTGACCCGCCCCGGATAGTGCTCGCCCAGGGTGCGCACGTGCAGCCAGGTGTTGTGCAGCACCTCGATGGGCTCGCCGCACACCGGCAGGAAGACGTCCACGTCCGGGTACCGCTCCGGCCGCCACCCCTTGACCAGCCGGCGGTGCCCGCGCAGGTCGAAGCTCGGGGCGAAGGCGTCCAGCCGGAACGAGATCAGATAGCTGACCACGGACAGCACCAGAAGCGGGATGTACGCCCAGATCCAGACACTCGTCGTCGCCGCCCGCACCTGACTGATCACCAGGCAGACGAACCCGACGAGGGACGAGTACGTCAGCACCCAGGTGTGCCGTCGGACGTACGCCACCTTCTCCCGGTCGTCGGGAGGGGAGGGCAGCAGCCCGGGGTGGGTGTGGCCGGAAACGGCCTTGCGGGGTTCGGCCCGGCGGCGGCGCTGCGACGGCACCGTGGATCTGCCGCCGTCGGGCAGGGCGTGCGGGGTGTTCATGGGTCTTGCTCCACAAGCGAGCCGGAATGCCGGGGGACAAGGAGGCTCGCCGCGAAAGCGCGAGTTGATGGTGAATCTTATGTGACTACCGAGCGCGGATCGGTCTCGGGTTGCTCAAGGTTTGCCCTCAAGTCGCTGTGAAGAACTCCGCCAGTGCCGGTGCGAGCACGTTCGGATCCACCATGTGGGTCTGACCCTCCAGGACGCGATACGTCCCCCGGGGCGCGGTTTCGGCCACCGCCCGCGCGGCCTCACGCATCCAGGCGGGGCTCGCGCTGCCCGCGACGGACAGCACGGGCACGTCGATGGCGGCCAGCCTCGCCCGCGGTACCAGCCCGTCGCCCATCACGGCGTTGTCGTACGCGAGACTCGGCGCGATCGACTCCATGCCGGGCCACATGGGGGAGTTGCGGGCGCCCTGGATCATGTCCTCGGCCAGCCCGGTCAGCCTGAGGAACAGTTCGACGGCATCCCCGCGGCGGCCCTGTGCGAGCGCCTCGGTGAGGCTCTCGGTGTACGCGGCGCGCTCCTTGGCGCCGCCCTCGTATACGGCGTACGGCACCTCGTACACGGCGACACCGCGCAGCGGCAGCCCGCTCGCCGCCGCCTCCAGGACCAGGGCGCCGCCGGAGGAGATGCCGTAGAGCGACGCCTCGCCGCCCACGGCGTCGATCAGGGCGGCGAGGTCCTCGACCTCGCGGGCGACGTCGTAGGGCTCGGTGTCGCCGCTCCTGCCGCGCCCCCGGCGGTCGTAGGAGACGACGGTGAAGCCGCCCGACAGCGGTACGGCGAGGGGCGCCACGGTGGCGCCCGTCGACATGGCACCGCTCACCAGGACGACCGCGGGGCCCTCACCGGTGCTCTGGTACGCGATGGCGGTGCCGTCGCGCGAAATGGTGGTGTTGTCCATGCCTGTGCAGACTGCCCCACGGCACGGAAATCATCCGTCACGACACCTCGACTTCGTAGAAGCAGAGATGATCCTTGATCTGCGCGACCTCGGGCTTGGGCTCGGGATACGACCACACCAGGTCCGGTGCGTCGGGCAGCGACCAGTAGGAGGCCGTGCCCTTGAAGGGGCAGTAGGTGTGGGTGTCGGACGGGGTGAGCAGCTCGAGTCGTACGTCCTCCGCCGGGAGGTAGTACCGCACCGGAGACCCCGTCTCCCGCAGCACCAGGGGCCGTTCGCTCTCCGCCAGGACCTGGTCGCCGTGCACCACGCGCACGTGTCGGTCGCCTTGCTCGATGGTGATCTCGTGTCCTTGGGCCATACCGGAAAAGCACTCGCGGGCCCCCGGTTCTTCCCGCGTACGGTGACCTCATGCGAATCTGCGTGTTCCTCTCCGCCGCCGACCTCGACGACCGCTACACGCGGCCCGCGCGCGAGTTCGCGAGACTGCTGGGCAAGGGCGGGCACACGCTCGTGTGGGGCGGCTCCGACGTCGGTCTGATGAAGGTGGTCGCCGACGGCGTGCAGGAGGCGGGAGGCCGGCTGTGCGGGGTCTCGGTCGACTTCCTGGCCGCGAAGGCGCGGGCGGGTGCCGACGAGATGGTGATCGCGAAGGATCTCGCCGAGCGGAAGCGGCTGCTGCTGGAGAAGGCGGATGCCGTGGTCGTCATGGTGGGCGGCACCGGCACCCTTGACGAGGCGACCGAGATCCTGGAGCTCAAGAAGCACGGCCACACCGAGAAGCCGGTGGTGCTCCTGAACACGGCGGGCTTCTACGACGGCCTCAAGGAGCAGTTCCGGCGCATGGAGGAGGAGGGGTTCCTGCCGCGTCCGCTGACCGACCTGGTGTTCTTCGCGGAGGAGCCGGTGGGGGCGTTGGCCTATCTGGAGGAGAACCAGGGCGTGGAGTAGTCCGTCGCCGGTGGGTGCGAGCATGGCGGCATGGCTACACATGTGATCACCGGAGCGGGCTCCGGCATCGGCGCGGCCGTCGCGCGGCGCCTTCACGCGCGCGGGGACGAACTCGTGCTGCACGCGCGTGACGCGGGGCGCGCGAAGGAGCTGGTGGCGGAGTTCCCGGGGGCGAGGACGCTGGTGGGCGACCTGGCCGACCCCGACAAGCTGTCCTGGGCCTTCTCGCACCAGTCGCTCCCCGACCGTGTGGACTCCTTGCTGCACTGCGCGGGCGTGGTCGACCTGGGCCCGGTGGGGGAGCTGACCCCGAAGTCCTGGCGCCACCAGCTGAACGTCAACCTGATCTCGCCCGCGGAACTGACCCGCCACTTCCTGCCCCAGCTCCGGGCCACGCGTGGGCATGTGGTGTTCGTCAACTCCGGCGCGGGGCTGCGGGCGAGCGCGGACTGGTCGGCGTACGCCGCCTCCAAGCACGGCCTGAAGGCGCTGGCGGACGCGCTGCGGAACGAGGAGCACGAGAACGGGGTCCGGGTCACGTCGGTGTATCCCGGGCGTACGGCGAGCCCGATGCAGGCCAAGGTGCATCAGCAGGAGGGCACGGAGTACGACGCCTCGAAGTGGATCGACGCGGAGTCGGTGGCGACGACGATCGTGATGGCCATCGACCTGCCGAGGGACGCCGAGGTGAACGACCTGACGGTGCGACCGGGCCGCTGACGGGTAGGGGCGGCGGGGCCGGGAAACATAGGCTGCTCGTGTGAACGCAGATCTTCCCTTCGGTCCCGCCACCGGCATCGGCTCCATGCCCGGCGGCGACGCCCGCGAGACCGCCAAGACGGTCACCGGCACCTTCGAGGACTTCCCCTTCCTCCCCGAGCTCCCCGCCCGTGGCCCCGGCGCGGACATGATCGGACGGACCGCCGGAATGCTCGTCGAGCTGTACGCGCGCGTGGAGCCCAGCGGCTGGCGGATCGGGGACCGACCGGGGCGGGACACCAAGCGGGCGCGGTCGTGGCTGGGGGAGGACCTCGACGCCCTGGAGGAGTTCACGCAGGAGTACGAGGGGCCGCTGAAGGTGCAGGTCGTCGGGCCCTGGAGCCTCGCCGCCAACCTGGAGTTGAGGAACGGGGAGTCGGCGCTCTCCGACGCCGGTGCGTGTCGCGACCTCGCCGCATCGCTCGCCGAGGGTCTGCGTCTCCACCTCGCCGAGGTCGCCCGCCGCATCCCCGGTGCCCGCCTCGTCCTGCAACTCGACGAGCCCTCCCTCACCGCCGTACTGCGTGGCCAGGTCAAGACCGCCAGCGGGTACCGGACGCACCGCGCCGTGGACCGGCAGATCGCCGAGGCCACCCTCCGCGAGGTCATGGGGGTTCACGGCGACGGCCCCGTCGTGGTCCACTCCTGCGCACCGGACGTCCCCTTCGCCCTCCTCCGCCGTGCCGGCGCCACCGCGATCTCCTTCGACTTCTCGCTCCTCACCGAACGTGACGACGACACGATCGGCGAGGCGGTGGAAGGCGGCACCCGGCTCTTCGCAGGTGTCGTGCCGGGCACGGACGGCCGATTGTCAGACCCTGCCGGTAGCGTCATGGGTGTCAGGACGTTGTGGCGCAGGCTGGGGCTGCAACCGGGGCTTCTCGCGAAGGCGGTCACGATCACGCCGTCGTGCGGACTCGCGGGGGCCTCCCCGGATTACGCGCGCAGGGCGCTCGCCCACTGCGTCCGGGCGGCGAGATCCCTCGCGGACAACCCAGAGTAACGGGAGGACAACACGGTGGCCGGCGACAAGCAAGCGGAGACGACGGTGCCCGCCGAGGCACGGGAGAAGCACGCGAAGCTCGCTGAGCAGATCGAGGAGCACCGCTTCCGGTACTACGTGAACGACGCCCCGGTCGTCAGCGACGCGGAGTTCGACAAGCTGCTGCGGACGTTGGAGGGGCTGGAGGAGGAGTACCCCGAGCTGCGGACCCCCGACTCGCCGACCCAGAAGGTCGCCGGGGCGTACGAGACCGAGTTCACCGCGGTCCAGCACCGCTCGCGCATGCTCTCCCTCGACAACGCCTTCAGCGACGAGGAGCTGGCCGCCTGGGCCGAACGCGTCGCCAAGGACGTCGGCGGGCCCGACTACCACCTGCTGTGCGAGCTGAAGGTCGACGGCCTCGCCGTCAACCTCACCTACGAACACGGCCGCCTCACGCGCGCGGCGACCCGCGGTGATGGGCGGACCGGGGAGGACATCACCCCCAATGTCCGTACGATCGGGGAGATTCCGGACCGGCTGAAGGGTGACAAGGTCCCCGACCTCGTGGAGATCCGCGGCGAGGTCTTCTTTCCCATGGAGAAGTTCGAGGAGCTCAACGCCCGCCTGGTCGAGGCCGGCGACAAGCCCTTCGCCAACCCGCGCAACGCGGCGGCCGGTTCGCTCCGTCAGAAGGACCCGCGCGTCACCGCCACCCGCCCCCTCCACATGGTCGTCCACGGCATCGGCGCCCTGGAGGGCTTCGAGGGACTCACCCGTCTCTCCCAGGCGTACGACCTGCTGAAGACCTGGGGTCTGCCCACCGCCAAGCACAACAGGGTGGTCGACGACCTCGACGGCGTCCGGGAGTTCATCGCGTACTTCGGCGAGAACCGCCACTCCGTGGAGCACGAGATCGACGGCGCCGTCGTCAAGCTCGACGAGATCCCGCTCCAGGGGCGGCTCGGCTCCACCTCGCGCGCACCACGCTGGGCGATCGCGTACAAGTACGCGCCCGAAGAGGTCAACACCAAGCTCATCAACATCCGTGTCGGCGTGGGCCGTACGGGTCGGGTCACGCCGTACGCCCAGGTCGAGCCGGTGACGGTGGCCGGCTCCGAGGTCGAGTTCGCGACCCTGCACAACCAGGACGTCGTCAAGGCGAAGGGCGTCCTCATCGGCGACACCGTGGTGCTGCGCAAGGCCGGTGACGTCATCCCGGAGATCCTCGGTCCGGTCGTCGACCTGCGGGACGGCAGCGAGCGGGAGTTCGTGATGCCGGCCGAGTGCCCCGAGTGCCGTACGGCCCTGCGGCCCATGAAGGAGGCCGACGTCGACCTGCGCTGCCCGAACGCCCGCAGCTGCCCGGCCCAGTTGCGCGAGCGCCTCTTCTACCTCGCGGGCCGCAAGTCGCTGGACATCGAGCACTTCGGTTACGTCGCCGCCGCGGCCCTCACCAAGCCGCTGGAGCCGTCCGACCCGCCGCTGGTCGACGAGGGCGACCTCTTCGACCTCACCATCGAGCAGCTGCTGCCCATCAAGGCGTACGTCCTCGACCAGGACAGCGGCCTGCCCAAGCTCGACCCGAAGACCGGCGAGGAGAAGATCGCCACCGTCTTCGCCAACCAGCAGGGCGAGCCCAAGAAGAACGCGGTCGCCATGCTGGAGAACATCGCGGCGGCCAAGGAGCGTCCGCTGGCCCGGGTCCTGACCGGTCTGTCGATCCGTCACGTCGGGCCGGTCGCGGCCGAGGCGCTGGCCCGCGAGTTCCGCTCGATCGAGCGGATCGAGCAGGCCACCGAGGAGGAGCTGGCGAACACCGACGGCGTCGGCGGGATCATCGCCGCCTCCCTCAAGGAGTGGTTCGCCGAGGAGTGGCACCAGGAGATCCTGCGCAAGTGGCGGGCCGCCGGGGTCCGCATGGAGGAGGAGAGCACCGGCGAGGACGAGGGCCCGCGCCCGCTGGAGGGGATGACCGTCGTGGTCACCGGCACCCTCGAGCACTTCACCCGCGACGGCGCCAAGGAGGCGTTGCAGACCCGGGGAGCGAAAGTGACCGGTTCTGTTTCGAAGAAGACTTCCTTTGTTGTCGTAGGCGACAATCCTGGTTCGAAGTACGACAAGGCGATGCAGCTCAAGGTGCCTGTTCTGAACGAAGAGGGCTTCGACGTCCTGCTGGAACAGGGACCCGAAGCGGCGGCCGAAGTTGCGCTTCCCACAGAGGAGTAGCGGTTGAAGGCCATCTGTTCGGCGCATACCAGATGCATACGGGTGGCCGGAGCCATTCGGGCAACCGGCTACGACCGCTGCCCGTGGAAGCCTTCTGCGGCCTACTGTTGAGATGTGCGCCTGCCGTGCCCAGCTGCGGTTGGGGCATCCCCGTGCTCCTGGTGAGCAAGGGGAAGGGTTTTCCAACGCGGCGCCGTTGATGGATGTCGGGCATCGGGCCGCGTGGCGTGGGCACCGCCGGCTGTGAGAGGGACGGGAATGGAACCGACCGAGAGCGCCCCCCCGGACTCACGGCTGCGCCGGCGCCGGGTCACCGGCGCCTGGCGGACGAGCCGGTGGGCCGGACGGCCCCCGCAGCGTCCGGGCGGGGAGGGGCGCGGCACCGGACAGTACACCGTGACGGACGTACGCGGTGCCCCCCACCTCAACACCGACCACACGTCCCCCCTGCCGGGCACGGACCACGAACGGCACCTGTCCTGGCCCGCCCTGCCCTCGGGTGTCGTCGGCGCGGCCGCCTTCGTCCTCGGCGCCGGGTTCTACCAGGCGTTCACCGGCACCCACGCGCTCTTCCCGTCCGGCACCGTCGGCTGGTCGCTCGCCGTGCTGACCGGCATCATCGTCGGCCACCTGGTGATGCTCGGCCGCTCCCGCTGGTGGGGCGGCACGGGCTCCGGCGCCGCCCTCACCCTCGCCGTCCTGATGCTCTACGGCTGGGTGGCGGCCGGCATGGTCAGCCTCACCGTCGTCGTGCTGGTCGGCATAGCCCGGCGCAACCGCTGGCGGGCCGGCGTGCTGCACGGCTCGGTGGACATCCTCGGCATCGGCGCCGGCGCCCTCGTGCTCGGCGCCTTCGGCCGGGTGCCGTCCGTCGAGAACCCCTGGAACCCCGACAGCTGGACGATCTACACCGCCCCCGAGGTGGTCCTGGTCGCCATCGCCTATCTGCTGGTCACCCGCGCGCTGCTCTGGTATCTGCACGCCCCGCGCGGCGGACTGCCCACCGTCGCCCGTACCGCCCTGGTCAGACAGGGCCTGGTCGCGGTCGCGCTGCTCGGTATCGCCCCGCTGGTGTGCGTGGTCGCCGTCGCCCAGCCGGTGCTGCTGCCGCTGTTCGCCATCCCGCTGATCGCCCTCGACTCCACCCTGTGGATCGCCCGCGCGCGGGCCGAGGAACAGCTGCGCGACCCGCTGACCGGACTGCCCAACCGGCAGTGGCTGCTGGAACGCATCTGGACGGCCCTCGACGACGCCGAGCGCATCGGCGCCCGCTCCGCCCTGATGCTCATAGACCTCGACCGCTTCCGGTCCGTCAACGACACCCTCGGCCATCTCGCCGGCGACCGGCTGCTCCTCCAGATAGCCGACCGGCTGCGCGTCGCACTGCCGCGCGGAGCGGAGGCCGCGCGGCTCGGCGGCGACGAGTTCGCCGTTTTACTACCGGTCGCCGACTCCACGACATCCGCGACCCGCATCGCCCGCGGCCTGGTCACCGCGCTCAGCTCCCCGCTCGACCTCGACGGACTCACCCTCGTCCTGGAGGCCAGTGCGGGCGTCGCCGTTTTCCCGGACCACGCGCTGGACGCGGAGGGGCTGCTGCGGCGGGCGGACGTGGCGATGTACCAGGCGAAGCGGGACCGCACGGGCGTGGAGGTGTACGAGTCCAAGCGGGACTCCAACACACCGGACCGGCTCGGTCTGCTGGGCGATCTGCGGCGCGCGCTGGACGCGCATGAGGTGCAGCTGCACTACCAGCCGAAGGTGCGGTTCGACGGGCAGGTGGCCGGGCTCGAGGCCCTGGTCCGCTGGGTGCATCCCGAGCGGGGGAAGGTGCCGCCGGACGAGTTCATAGCGATCGCCGAGTCCTCGGGGCTGATGCCCCATCTGACGGAGTACGTGCTGGAGACGGCGCTCGGGCAGGTGGCCCGGTGGCGGGCGCAGGGGCTGTATGTGCCGGTCGCGGTGAACGTGTCGCCGCGGGATGTGCACACACCGGGGTTCGCGGGTTCCGTGGCGGCGCGGCTGGCTCGGCACGGCGTGCCGGCGGGGTCGCTTCAGCTGGAGATAACGGAACATGTGCTGCTGGAGGATCCGCAGCGGGCCGCGGACACCTTGGCGGGGCTGACCGGGCACGGCGTGAAGATGTCGCTCGACGACTTCGGTACGGGGTACTCGTCACTGGTGCATCTGCGGCGGCTGCCGGTGAGCGAGCTGAAGATCGACCGGTCGTTCGTGGCTCGGCTGGCGGTCGACACGGAGGACGCGGAGATCGTGCGGTGCACGGTGGATCTCGCGCACTCCCTGGGCCTGCTCGTCGTCGCCGAGGGTGTGGAGGACGACGAGACCTGGGAGCGGTTGCGGGACCTGGGGTGTGACGCCGTGCAGGGGTGGTTGGTGGCGGCCGCGATGCCTCCGGAGGAGGCCACGGCTTGGTTGCTGGCTCGGGGGAGTCGGGGGTGGCAGCGGCCTCGCGCCGCGCTGCCGGCTGCGGAGTAGCTGTTCCGCCTGTTCCTCGGGTATCGGTTCCTGTTCCAGCCGGGTCCCTCCGCCGCGGGATACGGCGTCCCCGCCCGGCCGGAGGGCGACGCCGGGGCCTATCTCTCGATCAAGGGGCTCAGGGACGGCACCCTCGGTGTCATCGGCCTTGTCCTGCTGGTCGCCGCCGGGGCGCACACAGAGGCCTGGCTCATGCTGTGCGTGGCACTCATTCCGCTCGGCGACACGCTGATAGTCCTGCGCAACGGCGGTACGAAGGCCGTGGCCTTCGGGATCCACTTCGCCACCGCGATCGTTGTACTGATCAGTGCCGGGCTGCTCTTCGCGGTCTGACGACGTTTCACAGGGGGAGTCGCATCATGTCGCTGTTCGTACCGAAGTTCGACGAGACCGTCCTGGTCCGTGACGCGGAGGCCGAGGTGGTCGGGGGTGGCCCCGTCGCCGTACGGCTGCTGGCCGACAGCAGCGCCAGCGGCGGTGCCCTGTCCACCGTGCGCGTGACCCTCGCGGAGGGCGCCGACGGCGCCCGGCCGCATCTGCACCGCAACTCCGCCGAGATGTTCTACCTCCTCGACGGCGCCGCCGAGGTCCTCTCCGGCGACGACGTCGTCACCGCCGAGCGTGGCGATCTGATCATCGTCCCGCCGGATCGCCCGCACGCCTTCGCCGCCGCCCCCGGTGCCACGGCGGATCTGCTCATCGTCATCACGCCGGGCGTCGAACGCTTCGAGTACTTCCGCCACCTGCAGCGCATCCGCCTGGGCGAGGTCGCTCCGGAGAGCCTGCTGGAGGTGCAGGAGCTGTACGACAACCACTTCCTGCGCAGCCCCACCTGGGACGCTCGCCGGTGACGGACGAAACCGTTTAACGGCCGGAGGCCGCTGCCCCCTAGGATTGGGCCCAAACCACACACACTCACCCCAGAGGAACGCTGCATGCCTGGCATCACGCGCGAGGAGGTCGCCCACCTCGCCCGGCTGGCGCGTCTGGAGCTGAAGCCCGAAGAGCTCGAACACTTCGCGGGACAGCTGGACGACATCATCGGCGCGGTCGCCCGCGTCAGCGAGGTCGCCGACCAAGACGTACCGCCGACCTCGCACCCGCTCCCGCTGACGAACGTCATGCGGGCGGACGAGGTCCGTCCCTCGCTCACCCCCGAGCAGGCGCTCTCCGGCGCCCCGGCCCAGGAGCAGCAGCGTTTCAAGGTGCCGCAGATCCTGGGGGAGGACTAATCGCATGACGGACCACGTCACCATCATCAAGCTCACGGCCGCCGAGACCGCCGCGAAGATCGCCTCCGGCGAGCTCACGGCCGTCCAGGTCGCCGAGGCCCACCTGGCCCGTATCGAGGCCGTCGACGAGAAGGTGCACGCCTTCCTGTACGTCGACCGCGAGGGTGCTCTGGCGCAGGCGCGCGCCGTAGACGAGAAGCGCGAGCGGGGCGAGAAGCTCGGTCCTCTCGCCGGCGTTCCCCTCGCGCTCAAGGACATCTTCACCACCCAGGGCATCCCGACGACCGTCGGTTCCAAGATCCTGGAAGGGTGGATTCCGCCGTACGACGCCACCCTCACCAAGAAGCTCAAGGCCGCTGACGTCGTCATCCTCGGCAAGACCAACATGGACGAGTTCGCCATGGGGTCCAGCACCGAGAACAGCGCGTACGGCCCGACCGGCAACCCGTGGGACCTGACCCGTATCCCCGGCGGCTCCGGTGGTGGGTCGAGTGCCGCGCTCGCCTCCTTCCAGGCGCCCCTCGCCATCGGCACCGACACCGGCGGTTCCATCCGCCAGCCGGCCGCCGTCACCGGCACGGTGGGCGTGAAGCCGACGTACGGGGCGGTCTCCCGCTACGGCATGGTGGCGTTCTCGTCCTCCCTCGACCAGGGCGGCCCCTGCGCCCGTACGGTCCTGGACGCGGCGCTCCTGCACGAGGTCATCGCCGGGCACGACCCGCTGGACTCCACGTCCATCGACGCGCCGGTCCCGCCGGTCGTCGAGGCCGCCCGCAACGGCAGTGTCGAGGGCATGCGCGTCGGTGTGGTGAAGCAGTTCCGCGGTGAGGGCTACCAGGCCGGTGTCATCCAGCGCTTCGACGAGTCCGTCGCCCTCCTCAAGGAGCTGGGCGCCGAGATCGTCGAGCTGGACTGTCCGTCCTTCGACCTCGCGCTCTCCGCGTACTACCTGATCGCGCCCTCCGAGTGCTCCTCCAACCTCGCCCGCTTCGACGGCCTGCGCTACGGCCTCCGGAGCGGCGACGACGGCACCCACTCGGCCGAGGAGGTCACCTCCCTCACCCGCGCCGAGGGCTTCGGCCCCGAGGTGAAGCGCCGCATCATGCTGGGCACGTACGCGCTGAGCTCCGGCTACTACGACGCCTACTACGGCTCCGCCCAGAAGGTCCGCACGCTCATCACCCGCGACTTCGAGAAGGCCTTCGAGCAGGTCGACGTCATCGTGTCGCCGACCACGCCCACCACCGCCTTCCCGATCGGCGAGCGCGCCGACGACCCGATGGCGATGTACCTGGCCGACCTCTGCACCATCCCGACGAACCTCGCGGGCAACTCGGCCATGTCGCTGCCCTGCGGTCTCGCGCCGGAGGACAACCTCCCGGTCGGTCTGCAGATCATCGCCCCGGCGCTGAAGGACGACCGGCTTTACAAGGTCGGCGCAGCCGTCGAGGCCGCCTTCGTGGAAAAGTGGGGGCACCCGCTCCTCGAGGAGGCTCCGTCGCTGTGACCAAGGCACTCACCAAGGCTCAGGACTTCAAGAAGTCCAAGTCCGGTACGTATGTGTCCATCGCCACCACCGCCTTCGGCGCGCTCGGTGTCGCCAAGCGGATCAAGAAGGCCCGCGCGGAGCAGGACACGCTGCGACTGATCGACGCGACGGTCGCCGCCGTCGGCATCGTCACCGGCCTGGCCATCCTTTACCGCGAGCTGAAGCGGCTGGGCGACGACGACGTCCTGCTGGGCTGAGAGGGAAGTTTCACCGTGACCACCACGACCGACCTGGTGTCGTACGAGGACGCGCTGGCGTCGTACGACCCCGTCATGGGCCTTGAGGTCCATGTCGAACTCGGCACCAAGACCAAGATGTTCTGCGGCTGTTCGACCGAGCTCGGTCAGGACGCCAACACGCAGACCTGCCCCACCTGCCTCGGCCTGCCCGGCGCGCTCCCGGTCGTCAACGCGATCGGCATCGAGTCGGCGATCAAGATCGGTCTCGCGCTGAACTGCGAGATCGCCGAGTGGTGCCGTTTCGCCCGGAAGAACTACTTCTATCCGGACATGCCGAAGAACTTCCAGACCTCCCAGTACGACGAGCCGATCGCCTTCAACGGCTACCTCGACGTACAGCTGGAGGACGGCGAGACCTTCCGGGTGGAGATCGAGCGCGCCCACATGGAGGAGGACACCGGCAAGTCGACCCACGTGGGCGGCGCGACGGGCCGTATCCACGGCGCCTCGCACTCGCTGCTGGACTACAACCGCGCCGGCATCCCGCTCATCGAGATCGTCACCAAGCCGATCGAGGGCGCGGGCGAGCGTGCTCCCGAGGTCGCTCGGGCGTACGTCCGTGAGCTGCGCGAGGTCATCAAGGCGCTCGGTGTGTCGGAAGCCCGGATGGAGATGGGCCAGATGCGCTGCGACGTGAACCTGTCGCTGCGCCCGAACGGCACCGAGAAGTTCGGCACGCGCTCGGAGACGAAGAACGTCAACTCGCTGCGGTCCGTGGAGCGTGCGGCCCGCTTCGAGATCCAGCGGCACGCGGCCGTGCTGAGCAGCGGCGGGACGATCATCCAGGAGACCCGGCACTTCCACGAGGACACGGGGTCGACGACCTCGGGCCGAGTGAAGGAAGAGGCCGAGGACTACCGGTACTTCCCGGAGCCGGACCTGGTGCCGGTCGCCCCGTCCCGTGAGTGGGTCGAGGAGATCCGGGCCGCGCTGCCCGAGCTGCCGCTGGTCCGCCGCAACCGGCTCCTCGCGGAGTGGGGCATCTCGGCCACCGAGATGCAGGCGATCCTCAACGCCGGTGCGCTGGACCCGATCGTCGCCACGATCGACGCCGGTGCCGACGCGGCCTCCGCCCGCAAGTGGTGGATGGGCGAACTGGCGCGCAGCGCCAACGAGTCGGGCACGTCCCTGGACGAGCTGGCGATCACCCCGGCGCAGGTCGCCCGGGTCACCGAGCTGGTCTCGAAGGGCGACCTGAACGACAAGCTGGCCCGCCAGGTCATCGAGGGCGTCCTCGCGGGCGAGGGCACCCCGGACGAGGTCGTCGACAAGCGCGGTCTGAAGGTCGTCTCCGACGAGGGCGCCCTGACCACCGCCGTCGAGGAGGCCATCGCCGGCAACCCGGGCATCGCCGACAAGATCCGCGGCGGCAAGGTGGCCGCGGCCGGCGCCCTGGTCGGTGCGGTCATGAAGGCGACCCGCGGTCAGGCCGACGCGGCCCGCGTCAAGGAGCTGATCCTGGAGAAGCTGGGCGTCGGCGAGGGCTGAGCCCCCGTGCGCGGTGCGGCCCCGGAGGGATGCCCTCCGGGGCCGTACGCATGCTTACTTACGGCGTCCCACGACCCGTACGAATCCCAGTGCGCGGCCTTCGTCGGCCCGTACCATCTCGCCCACCTGGCGGGCCATCGTGCGGTGGAACTCCTCGGGGCTCTCCTCGGCGACCACCTCGCACCACAGCAGCCAGTCCCGCCAGCCGTCCTCCAGCCAGTCGGCGGCCTCGACCTCGACGGCGCCGCTGCGGGTCCAGTGGCGCCGCCACCAGTCGGCGGAGTGGAAGCACCAGTAGCCGGGCTCCCACCAGGCCTTGAGGTGCTCGGGCGGTTCGGCGCCTGCCGGCTCCTCGCGGAGCGCCGGTACGACGACGCCGATCCGTCCGCCGGGCTTCAACAGCCTGGTCAGGGTGGGCAGATAGAGGTCGGCGGTGCCGAAGTACTGGTACGCGTCGATGCTCACGACCGCGTCGAAGGAACCCTCGGCGAAGGGCAGGTCGTGCGCCTCGGTGTGCACGGCCTGGACGCGGTCGGCGAAGCCCGCCTCGGCGATCCGCCGGGCGTTGTCGTCGGGCTTGACCCAGAGGTCGGCCGCGGTGACCTGGGCGTGGAACTCGCGGGCCAGGAAGATCGAGGTCATCGCCCGGCCGCAGCCCAGGTCGAGGACGCGTGCGCAGGGGCGCAGGGTGTCCAGGCCGAGGGCGGGGGCCAGCCATTCCAGCAGCCACAGGGCGTTGGGGCCCATCTGGTTGTCGACGACCCAGCGGGCGTCGTACTGGCTGCTGCGCGGGTAACGAGGGAGGTTCAGACGGTCAGTCAGGTCGTCGTTCGTGGTCCTGATGTCGGGCATCGGTGAACGGGCTCCTTGTGATCTTCGTAGTGGAAGTCGATGCGTAGGAGCTCGGTCGGACCTTCAAACAATGCACCCGCTTCGGTCGTCGGCGAGGGGCCGGTGAGGGCTGACCAGCGGAAGCTAGCAGTTGTGCGGGTCGCCCCGCAGTCGCTTTCTCAGGAGGACGCGCTACGCTCGCCCGCCATGAGCGGACGAGATGATTCCCCGATACGGGACGTCGAGGACGACATGGACACGGCCTACGACGCCCGCCGGGCCCGCTGGACGGCCACCGGGACCGGCACACTGCTGACCCTCGCGGGGCTGGCCGCCTCGCTGCTCCGGCTGACCGGGCCCGCCCCGGCCGTCGTGCCCGGGGCCTACGCCTTCGGCGCCGCCGTCTGTGCGTTCGCGGCGGTGCTGGGCGCCCGTGGGCACACGCGCCGGGCCCTGTGGCTGCTGGTCGTCGGGGCGATGGTGATGGCGCTGGGGGACCAGTTCGACTGAGGTGACAGAGTCATCGTTACTGTCCTGTGATCTGCCTCCCACTCTTGTGAATAAGCCCACGAATGGCGTAAACGATCACTTCTGGCTGTAAACATGGTCCTCGCATTGCTCATGCGTTCTTTGCGGGCTGTTCATGTTGTGAACGACTGTTCCACGAATCTTCCCGGTCAAAGATCCACAAATCGTCCCCCGGGAGCTCGTACGTGGCAGCCCTTGCACGCTGGTGTGTTCGGAACCGTCTCGTCTCGGTACTGCTCTGGCTCCTCGCCTTCGGCGGGGTGACCGCGGCCGCCGCCGTCACCGGCTCGGCGTACTCGAACGACTACGAGGCCCCCGGTACCGAGTCCGGCGCCGCGACCCAGCTGCTGCAGGAGGGCTTCCCGGGGCTGGGCGGGGACAGCGACACCGTCGTCTGGCACACGAGCTCCGGCACGGTCCGCGCCGCCGCCGTCGAGCAGACGATGACCCAGACCCTGGAGAAGATCTCCGACCTGCCCGGGGTCGCCTCCGTGACCGGCCCGTACGGCGACGACGGCTCCGCCCGGATCAGCAAGGACGGGCACACCGCCTACGCCACGGTGACCTTCGACGACCGGGCCGAGGACATCAAGAAGTCCGAGGCCGAGGCCGTCGTCCACGCGGCCAAGGCGGCCGAGGGCGACGGGCTCCAGGTGGAGCTGGGCGGCAGCGCCGTCGCACTCACCGAGTCGAGCGGCGGGCACGTCGCCGAGATCGTCGGTGTGGTCGTCGCGGCGGCCGTCCTGTTCCTGGCCTTCGGGTCGCTCGCCGCCTCCGTGCTGCCCATCGCCACCGCACTGGTGAGCGTGGGCACGGCGTACGCCGCGATCGTGCTGCTCGGGCACGCCATGACCGTCGCCGACTTCGCGCCCATGCTCGGCATGCTGATCGGGCTCGGCGTCGGCATCGACTACGCGCTCTTCATCGTCACCAGACACCGTCGCGGACTGAAACGCGGCCTGTCCGTCACCGAGGCGGTCACCAGTGCCGTGGCCACGACGGGACGCGCCGTCGTGTTCGCGGGTGCCACCGTTTGCATCGCCCTGCTGGGGATGCTCATCCTGCAGCTCAGCTTCCTCAACGGCGTCGCGATCGCCGCCTCGCTGACCGTCGTCCTGACGGTCGCCGCATCCGTCACACTGCTGCCCGCGCTGCTGTCCCTCATCGGCATGCGTGCGCTGAGCCGGCGCGAACGGCGGCGGCTGGACGAGCACGGTCCGCAGCCCGAGCTGCCGACCGGGTTCGCCCACCGCTGGTCGGCGTTCGTGGAGCGCCACCCCAAGGTGCTCGGCGTGGTCGCGCTGGCCGTGATGGCGGTCCTCGCGCTGCCGACGCTCTCCCTCCACCTCGGCACCTCCGACCAGGGCAACGATCCCAGGACGTCGACCACGAGGCAGGCGTACGACCTTCTCGCCGACGGCTTCGGCCCCGGCGTCAACGGCCCGCTCACGCTCGTCACGCACGTCGACGGTGCCGAGGACAAGCTCGCCCTCGACAACCTCGACGCCACCATCCGCACCACCGAGGGCGTCGCCTCGGTGACCCCGGTGACCTACGACACCGGCGGCGACACCGCGTACTTCACGATCGTCCCGACCTCCGAGCCGCAGTCGCAGAAGACCAGCGACCTCGTCGACCGGCTGCGCACCGAGGTGCTGCCGCGCGCCGAGACCGGCACCTCGCTGGACGTCCATGTCGGCGGTGTGACGGCGTCGTACGACGACTTCGCGGACGTGATCGTGGGCAAGCTGCCCCTGTTCGTGGGCGTGGTCATCGGCCTGGGCTGTCTGCTCCTGCTGCTCGCCTTCCGCTCGATCGGCATCCCGCTGAAGGCCGCCGCGATGAACGTCGCCGCCGTCGCCGCCG
The DNA here is from genome assembly GCF_053596855.1 of Streptomyces sp. NPDC001617. Classification (NCBI taxonomy): domain Bacteria; kingdom Bacillati; phylum Actinomycetota; class Actinomycetes; order Kitasatosporales; family Streptomycetaceae; genus Streptomyces; species Streptomyces sp. NPDC001617. The sequence continues at coordinate 18,139 of NZ_JBSFHA010000072.1, read as the reverse complement.
CCTTCGGCATCGTCGTCGCGATCTTCCAGTGGGGCTGGGGGAGCGAGCTGCTCGGCCTCGGCCGCGCCGGTCCGATCGAGCCCTTCCTCCCCGTGATCATGGTGTCGGTCCTCTTCGGGCTCTCCATGGACTACCAGGTCTTCCTGGTCAGCCGGATGTACGAGGAGTGGCTGGAGACCGGCGACAACCGGCGGGCCGTGCGCGTGGGCCTCGCCGAGACCAGCCGGGTGATCAACTCCGCCGCGGTCATCATGATCTCGGTCTTCCTCGCCTTCGTCCTCAGCGGCGACCGGGTGATCGCCATGTTCGGCATCGCGCTGGCCTCCGCGGTCGCCCTGGACGCCTTCGTCCTGCGGACGCTCCTGGTTCCGGCCCTCATGCACCTGCTCGGCGGCGCCAACTGGTGGCTGCCGGCCTGGCTGGACCGCCGTATGCCCCGCATCAGCATCGAACCGCCCGAGTGCCGTGCCGCCCATGAGAGGCTCACCGATGTCGTGGCGGAACTGGAGAAGGAGCAGCGGGGCGATGTACGCGATATCCCTGGGTGACGACGGGGCCGAACTGCGGCCGCTGGAGCCCTGGCACGCCGAGGAGTTCCTGGCGAACCTGGAGCGCGGGCGGGAGTTCATCGGGCAGTTCATCCCGTTCGGGCAGCAGGCTGTGGACGGGCCCTCCGCGCGCGAGACGCTCCAGCGGTACGCCGACATGCGCGCCGCCGACACCGCCTCCTACCACGGCATCTGGCTGGACGGAAAACTCGTGGGCGGTGTCCTCACGCTGAACTTCGACGCGGCCGAGGGCAACGCCGAGGTCGGCTGCTGGCTGGAGCCCGCCGCGACCGGGCGCGGGCTGATCACGCGGGCGATGCGGGTGCTGATCGACTGGGCGGTGGAGGAGCGCGGCATCCACCGCGTCGAGTGGATCGCCGCCTCGGGGAATCTGCCCAGTCTGAACGTGGCCCGGCGCCTCGGATTCACCCGCGATGGCGTGCTCCGCGAGAGGTACCCCTATGGTGGGGTGCGGCACGACGCCGAGGTGTGGTCGATTCTTGCCCCCGAGTGGCGTGAAGCACGCGAGCGTGCCGCACACAACCAATAAGCAGAGGGCTCTGCGGATCGCCCCGGCGATCATTCAGAAACCTCTCATCCAGCGTCCGTACGGTGCGAGGTATGGGAACCACCAAGACTGATGACGAGGCCGTGACCGAGGCCACCGAAGTGAAGCCCGACGAGGAGACGGTGGACGCCACCGCAGCCGAGACCGAGGAGGAGGCGTCCGTCGAGGCCGACCTTGTCGAGAACGGCTCCGAGGGCGACGAGGAGGGCCCCACCGGCGTCGGGCAGGGCGCGGGTGCGATCGTCTCAGCCGCGCTCGGGTTCGTCTCGCTCAGCGGCAGCTGGGTCGGCACCATCGCGTCCGCACGCCAGGAGCTGAAGGGCCAGCTTCAGGCGCAGACCTCGTCGTCCTCCAGCGTTGCCAAGCTGCTCGACCAGGGGTACTACCAGGCGTGGCACGCCACCGCGCTGTGGGCCGGCGTGTTCGCGCTGCTCGCCCTGATCGCCGGCGTCGTCGTCCTGATCCGTCCCGCGTTCGGCGCCCCCGGGAAGCCGCAGCCCGTCTGGATCAAGTCCGTCGCCTGGGGCGGTGTCGCACTCGGTGTCATCGGTCTGCTCCTGGCCGTCCTCAAGTACACCGACGCCCTGCTCGGAGCGGTCTCCGCGAGCTGAATCACCGCAGGTCCTGAGGGGTCTTAGGGCATCCGCAAGCACCTTACGGAGCCCCTGAGGCCCCTCACGTGCGTCTAAGGCCCCCGGCGCCGCCGAAGATGCGGAACTCTCCCGATGTGGCGCACCCCCCTTGGAGACGAAGGTTGAGGCATCGCAGAAAGCGAGCCCACCGAACCGCCTCTCACAAGGGACACACCATGTACGAGTTCGAGATCTCCCAGATCCGCTCCGCCGAACTGATCCGCCGGGCCGACCAGGAACGCCTGGCCCGCGAGGTCACCCGAGAGCGCCGCGCCGCCCGCCGCGAGGCCCGCCACGCAGCGGAGAACGAACCGCATAGTTTCAGCCTCCGCCGACTGCGGTCACGCGCGGCGTGACGATGGGGGCGGCACCGCTCGACGCCGGTCCGGACAACTCGGCCCGTCCTGCGTTTGAGGACGAGGCCCCTTCAGGGCCGAAGCGGGGGCCTGGGGGCGGCAGCCCCCAGAAGACGGTCACCCCCACACCGCTCACGCCGAAAACCGCTGCCCTCACCTCCGCGGCACATGCGATGCTCGGCCCCGTGGAGACCAGGTCCGTCAGCCCCGTGTTCGTCGGTCGAGCCGAAGAGTTGGACACGCTGAACGACGCGCTCGCCCGTGCCGCCGCGGGCGAGCCGCAGGCGTTGCTCATCGGCGGTGAGGCCGGCGTCGGCAAGACGCGGCTCGTCGAGGAGTTCGCCACGGCCGCCTGTCGGCAGGGCGCCGTCGTCGCGCTCGGCGGCTGCGTCGAGATCGGCGCCGACGGCCTGCCCTTCGCCCCGTTCTCCACCGCCCTGCGCGCCCTGCGCCGCGAACTGCCCGAGGACCTCGCCGCCGCTGCGGCCGGACAGGAGGAAGAACTCGCCCGGCTGCTCCCCGAGTTGGGCGAGGCCACGGGAGGCGGCCGGCACGACGAGGAGGGCATGGCCCGCCTCTTCGAACTCACCGCCCGCGTCCTGGAGCGCGTCGCCGCCGACCGCACCGTCGTCGTCGCCCTGGAGGACCTCCACTGGGCCGACGCCTCCACCCGCCACCTCCTCGCCTACCTCTTCCGCACCCTGCGCTCCGGCCGCCTCGTCGTCCTCGCCACCTACCGCGCCGACGACATCCACCGCCGCCACCCGCTGCGCCCCCTCCTCGCCGAACTCGACCGCCTGCGCACGGTCCGCCGCGTCGAGCTCGCCCGCTTCAACCGCGAGGAGGTCGGCCGCCAGATAGCCGGCATCCTCGCCACCGAACCCGACCCCTCCCAGATCGACGACATCTTCGAACGCTCCGACGGCAACGCCTTCTTCGTCGAGGAACTCGCCGTCTGCGACAGCCGCGGCTGCTTCTCCGGCCTCACCGACTCCCTCCGCGACCTGCTCCTGGTCCGCGTCGAGGGGATGCCCGAGATCGCCCAGCGCGTCGCCCGGATCGTCGCCGAGGGGGGCTCCACCGTCGAGTACCGGCTGCTCGCCGCCGTCGCCCGGCTCGCCGAGGACGACCTCATCGAGGCCCTGCGGGCCGCCGTGAACGCCAACATCCTGCTCGCCACCCCCGAAGGCGACGGCTACCGCTTCCGCCACTCCCTGGTCCGCGAGGCCGTCAGCGACGACCTGCTCCCCGGCGAGCGCTCCCGCCTCAACCGCCGCTACGCCGAGGCCCTGGAGGCCGACCCCACGCTCGTCCCCGCCGACGAACGTGTCATGCGCCTGGCCAGCTACTGGTACCACGCCCACCACCCGGCAAAAGCCCTCCCCGCCGTCCTGGACGCCTCCGTCGAGGCCCGCTGCCGCCACGCCTACAGCGAGCAACTGCGGCTCCTGGAGCGGGCGATGGAGCTGTGGGACACGGCCCCGGACGCCGTACGGGACGAACTGCGCCCCATCGACTACACCGAGGTCTACCCTCCCTGCGGCTGCGACCCGGCCACCACACCCCTGCGCTACCTCGACCTGATGGCCGAGGCGGCCGTCGCCGGGCGGCTGTCCGGCGAGCGCGAACGCGCCCTGAAGATCACCAAGCGGGCGCTGCACCTCCTGGAGGACGACGGCGACCCGTTGCGCGCCGCCTGGTTCTGGGTCCAGCGCTCCCGGCTCGTGCAGGCACAGGGCCGCGGCGACGGCTGGAAGGAACTCGCCACAGCCCAGGACCTGGTCCGCGGCCTGCCGCCCTCCGAGGTGCACGCCGAGGTCCTCACCACCGTCGCCGGCTGGTCCATGCTCCACGAGCCCGGCCCCGACGCCCTCTCGGCCGCCGAACGCGCCGTCGAGTACGCGCGCATGGTCGGCGCCCGCGAGATCGAACTCAACGCCCGCCTCACCCTCGGCGGCCTCATGGTCGACGCCGGCTCGACCGATGCGGGCCTCGCCGAGATGCGGGAGGTCAAGGACCGGGCCATCGAGGAGGGCGTCGCCTACGTCGCCGGCCGTGCCTACGTCAATCTGCCCTCCGAACTCGACGCGGTCGGCCGCACCCGCGAGGCCGTGCCCCTCCTGGAGGAAGGCCTCGCCTATGCCAGGAAGTTCGGCCAGCGGGACTCCGAGGCCTGGGTGTGCGCCAATCTCTCGGAGAGCCTGTACGCCCTGGGCCGCTGGGACGAGGCCGCCGACGCCGCCGCGAGCGCCCTGCGCGTGAGCCACGGTGCCAAGCCCCGGGGCGGTGGCGCCATGTGTCTGGCCCACATCGCCCTCGGCCGTGGCGACCTGCCCGAGGCGTCCCGTCAACTGGCCGCCGCCCGTGGCCACTTGGGCACCCACGACCCCATGCCCCAAGAGACCCTCCTCCTCTCCCATATCGAGATCGGCGTCGCGGCCGGCGAGGGCCGCCTCCTCGACGCCCGCACCGAACTCGCCCGCGTCCTGGACACCGACATGTCGCCCGGCACCCAGCGCTACGGCTGGCCCCTGCTCCTCGCCGCCGCCACCGCCGAGGCCGACGCCCGCGCCCTGCCCACCGCCGGCCAGGGCCGCACCGCCGTTCTCGAACGGCTCCTGGACGCCGCCAAGCAGACCACCACCGGCGTCCCCGTCTGGCTCGCCCACGAGAAGTGGGTCCGCGCCGAGCTCGCCCGCGCCGAGGGCAGGGACACCGCCGACATCTGGTCGGATGTGGTCACCGCCTTCGAGTGCCTGGACCGCCCCTACGACCTCGCCCGCGTCCGCCACCGCCTCGCCGAGGCCCTCCTGGGAGCCGGCGGGGACGACGAGCGCGACCGCGCCACGGAGCTGCTGCGGCTCGCCCACGCCGTCGCCGCGCAGCTCGGTGCCCGCCCGCTCGCCGAGGCCGTGACCCTGCTCGCCCAGCGCGCCCGCCTGATCCTGAACCGTGTCCCGGACCGGCGCTCCGCCGACCCCGTCGAGGCCCTCGGCCTCACCACCCGCGAACGCGACGTCCTGCGCCTGGTCGCCGCAGGCCGCACCAACCGCCAGATCGCCGAGGAGCTCTTCATCTCCCCGAAAACCGCCAGCGTCCATGTGTCGAACATTCTGGCCAAGCTCGGCGTCTCAGGAAGGGGAGAGGCGGCGGCGGTGGCGCATCGGCTGGGGCTGTTCCCGGCCGACACCCTCGACTCGACCAGGTGAGGCACCGAACAGGGAGGCAGGCACCGTGTTCAACGCGTTCGAGGAGCTGTTCGCACCCGGCCGCAAGCACACCCACGACGAGCAGAAGCGACTGGAGCTGACCCGCGAGGACGTCGGCGACAACGACCCCGGACGCGGACCGATCGACCTCGAGTCCGGGCAGGTCGTCATCCGGCCGCCGAAGCCGCCGGAACCGGAGGGATCCCGGGAAACCGAGGAAGCCCGGGAGCCCGAAGAACCCCAGACGCCCGAGGAACCGGAGCAGTAGGGTTCGCCGTCGCCCCTACTTCACCTCCAGCTCCAGAATCCGGTCGTCCCCGCTCTTCGGCGTGCCCCTGCCGTCCGTGTTGCTGGTCGTCAGCCACAGCTTGTCGCCGCCCGCCGAGACCACCGTGCGCAGGCGGCCGTACGTGCCGGTGAGGAAGGCCTGCGGGGCCGCCGAGGCCTCGGTGCCCTTCAGGGGTATGCGCCACAGGCGCCGGCCCTTCAGCGAGGCCATCCATATCGAGCCCTCGGCATAGGCGATGCCGCTGGGGGAGGCGTCGTCGGTGTGCCACTGGGCTATCGGGTTGTGGTACTTGGGGTTGGAGGACCTGCCCTCGGCGTCCGGCCAGCCGTAGTCGTCGCCCGGCTTGATCGCGTTGAGCTCGTCCCAGGTGTCCTGGCCGAACTCCGAGGCGAACAGGCGCTGTTTGGAGTCCCAGGCCAGGCCCTGCACATTGCGGTGGCCGTAGGTGTAGACGGGGGAGTTGGGGAACGGGTTGCCCGGGGCCGGGTCGCCCTCCGGGGTCAGACGGAGGATCTTGCCGCCCAGGGACTTCTTGTCCTGGGCCAGCCCGCGGTTGCCGCTCTCGCCGGTGCCCGCGTACAGCATCCCGTCCGGGCCGAAGGCGATCCGGCCGCCGTTGTGGATATAGCCCTTGGGGATGCCCTTGAAGATCGTGTCCGGTGCGCCCAGCTGCTCGCCCGCCGGCTTCTCGGCGTCGTACAGCATCCGCACGATGCGGTTGTCCGAGGCCGAGGTGAAGTACGCGTAGATCATGTGGTCCGAGGCGTAGTCCCGGGAGAGGGCGATGCCGAGGAGGCCGCCCTCGCCGGCCGGGGAGACGCCGGACACCTTGCCCAGCTCGGTTTTCTTGCCCGTCCTCGCGTCGACCTCGGTGATGGTCCCCTCGTCGCGGGAGGCGACGAGGAGGGCGCTGTCGTCGGGGAGCGGGGCCAGACCCCAGGGTGTGGTCAGGCCCGTGGTGACCGTGCGCAGCACCTTGACCGAGCCCTTGGCGGGCGGGGCCTGCTCGGCCGCTTGTCGCGACGGGGACGAACTCGCGGGCGTCGAGCCCGGTGTCGTACTGCCGCCGCCCGACGATGCACCTCCACTCCCGCCGCCGGAGCAGCCGGCCGTGAGCAGGAGCGCGGTCGCGGCCAGTACGGCCGGCACAGCTCGTCGTAGCACGATCTTGGTCCTTTCGGCGCGGCGGTCCAACGGCAGGTTCTCCTTCTCATACACCGCTCGCGCCCTCCAGGTTCCCGATCAGTCGACCCGGAATCCCCGGCGTCGCGGCGTCCTCCGCGCTCTCGGTCCCGCGCCGGCGAGTCCGGCCGCGGAACCGCCGTTCCTCAGTCCCACGATCCCTGCGCCCCCGGCAACTCCGCCACCTCGGCGAGATCCTGCGACGTCAGCCGGAGGTCGGCCGCCGCCGCGTTCTCCGCCGCCCACCGTTCCTGCTTGGTGCCCGGGACCGGGACCACGTGCCGGCCCTGGGCCAGGATCCAGGCCAGGGCCACCTGGGCCGGGGTGACCTCGGCGCCGTGCCGGGAGGCGATGCGGCGCAGACCGGAGACGATCGGCTGGTTGGCGGCCATCATCTCGGCGGTGAAGCGGGGGTGGCGGGCGCGGACGTCGTCCGGTTCGAAGCCCTCGCCGGGGGTGAGGGTGCCGGTGAGGAAGCCGTTGCCGAGCGGCATCGCGGCCAGGAAGCCGACGTCACGGGCCTCGCACCACGGCAGTAGCGACTCCAGGGCCTCCGGGGACCAGACCGACAGCTCGGCCTCCACCGCGCTCACCGGGAACACCTGCTGGACCCGCTGGAGCTGTTTGATCGTCGCGTCGTGCAGACGGCCTCCGGAGCGGCGGCCGCCGCGCGCGCCGATCGCGCACAGGCCCAACGCCCGTACCTTTCCGGCCTGGACGAGCTCCGCCATCGCGCCCCACGTCTCCTCGACCGGGACCTCCGGGTCGGCGCGGTGCAGCTGGTAGAGGTCGATGACGTCCGTCTGCAGGCGGCGCAGGGACGCGTCACAGGCGCGCTTCACATAGCCGGGGCGGCCGTTGGCCACGACGTGCTGTTCGCCCACCAGCAGGCCGACCTTCGTCGACACGAAGGCGTCCTCGCGCCGCTCCTTCAACACCCGCCCCACCAGCAGCTCGTTGGTGAAGGGGCCGTACATGTCGGCCGTGTCCAGGAGGGTCGCGCCCGCGTCCAGCGCCCGGTGCACCGCCCTGACCGACTCGTCGCCCCGCTGCCGCGACCCACTGTAGGCCCAGCTCATCGGCATGCACCCGAGGCCGACGGCCCCCACCGCGAGTGCTCTCGCGCCGATCGTCCTGCGCTCCACCTGCCCGTGACCCTCCCTCTGCCGAGCCCCCAACCTAACCTCTGCGCCCTCACCTGCCTGACATAGCCTCCTGTCATGACTGCTGACGTGTGGCTTCCGATTCCGCCGGCCGAGATCGAGGACCTCCCCGAGGGCCCGAACTACCGCTTCTGGAACGGCGAGGAGGACTTCCCCGCCGACCCGGCCGACTGCGTCTTCTACGTCGTCCCCTACATGCGGCCCACCGAGGTCGTCGTACGACCGCTGCCCGAGCTGAGCTCCGTGGAGGTCGTGCAGACACTGTCGGCGGGCATCGACGTCCTGCTGCCGGGGCTGCCGCGGCTGCGGCCCGGCGTACAGGTCTGCAACGCGCGCGGGGTCCACGAGGCGAGCACCGCCGAGCTCGCGCTCACGCTGATCCTCGCGTCCCTGCGCGGGATTCCCGACTTCGTACGGGGGCAGGAGCGCGGGGAGTGGCTCAGCGGGTTCCGGCCCGCGCTGGCCGACAAGAACGTGCTCATCGTGGGCTACGGGGCGATCGGATCGGCGATCGAGGACCGGCTCGTTCCGTTCGAGGTCGCGCGGGTGGCGCGGGTCGCACGCTCCGCGCGCACTACGGAGCGCGGGCCCGTGCACCCGCTCACCGACCTGCCCGAACTGCTCCCCGAAGCCGACGTCGTCGTCCTCATCACGCCCCTCACCGAGACCACCCGCGGTCTCGCCGGCGCCGACTTCCTCGCCCGCATGAAGGACGGCGCGCTCCTGGTCAACGTCTCGCGCGGACCCGTCGTCGACACCAAGGCGCTGCTCGCCGAGCTGGAGAACGGCCGAATCACCGCCGCCCTGGACGTGACCGACCCCGAGCCGCTGCCCGCCGAACACCCCTTGTGGCGCGCGCCCGGCGTGCTCATCAGCCCCCATGTCGGTGGCCCCACATCCGCTTTCCGGCCCCGGGCGGAGCGACTCCTGGTAAGCCAGCTGACACGTTTCGTGAACCAGGAGCCCCTGCGGAACGTGATCCTTAGGACAGGCGCAACAGGCGCGTGACCCCGACGACCTGAGCGTCCCGCGCGCGACCCGCGCGACCGGCGCAACAGGCGTGCAGTCCGTTTCCGGCACCCTCCGCAACCTCTCGGACGCGGTGCGTGCCCGTAACGCCGCTGGTCGTCACGGAGCGTAGAGGAACTATGTCCCTGAGTGACGAGACTGGTGTATCGTCCCGACAGGGGCTGCGCCGCGCACCATTCGGCGCCGGGGATGGACATTCCAGACTGTGAGGGGGGCGACGGGCGATGCACGGCCTATGGACGAGCGATCCGACGCGGCGGAGCCGCCGACGACGGCGACTCTGGCGTTCGGCCACGCGCAGACGCGGTCACCACGGCAGCCACGGCTGCCGGCACAGCCACCACCACCGCAGGCACAGCAGCCACAGGGGGCATGCGCACCCAGCGCACCGGGACCCGCACGACGCGGGAGCGGCGCGGACCGGGAGGGCCCGGTGACTTCGCCGCCGCCTGTCACGACCACCCTCGACGGAGTGCTGCGACCACAGCCTTCGCGGGGGGCGCTGCTGCCCCGTCCGCCGTCCATCGGCGGCCGGGCCGGCCTGGTCCACCAACTGGTCCTGGCCCTGATCTGCGCGGGATACGCCGTCGGTTCCGCGCTCGGTTGGGGTTCGGTCGAACTCGCCGACATCATGGGCGACTTCGGGCTGAGCGCGGCCGCGGCCGCGGCCGCCGTGTCCTGTTTCCTCTACGCGTACACGCATTGCGTGCGCTTTCGATCCGCCTGGCTGCTGTTCGCCCTCTCCTCGGCGATGGCGGCCCTGGGCAACGCGGTCTGGGGGTGGTACGAGGTCGTGCTGAACGAGCGCGTGCCCACCGTCAGCTACGCCAACCTGTTCTTCGTCGGGTTCGCGCCGCCCGCCATCGTAGGGCTGCTCGTGCTCGCCAAGCGGCCGGTGACCAAGGCCGGTTGGGTCTGTCTGGGCCTGGACGCCTGGCTGATCGGCGGCTCCCTGCTCACGCTCTCCTGGAGCCTCGCGCTCGCCAAGGCGGCCCAGTCCGACGGGCCGGGCGTGGCCCGCACCGCGCTGCTGCTGGCGTACCCGCTGCTGGACATCGCGCTGGTCAGCGTGGTGCTCGCGCTCCACTTCAGGCGCTCGGCGGCCAACCGCGCGGCGATCAACACAGCGATCGGCGCGCTCGCGCTGACGGTGATGTGCGACGCCCTGTTCAACTCGCCCCTGGTGCACAGCAGCTACCAGTCGGGCCAACTGCTCGACGCGGGCTGGTTCGCCGGCTCGCTGCTCCTCGCGTACGCCCCCTGGGCGGCGCCGCGGGGCGGGCAGCAGTCCGGGGAGGACGACGGGCACACGCGCGTGGTCCGCGAACACCTCCCGGGCCGGCGGGACGACACCCCTGCGCACCCCGCACCCCCGCAAGAAGGTGATCACAGCCGGTACCCGGCCGCCCGCCCCATCGCCGGCTCCCTGGCCGCGCTGACGCCGTATCTCGCCGCCGCCGTCTGCACCTTGGGGATCCTGTACAACGTCCTCAACGGCCGCCGCGTCGACAACGTGGTGCTCATCATCGGGGGCACCGTCGTGCTCGCCCTCGTGGTGCGCCAGGGCATCATGCTGCTCGACAACATCACCCTCACCCAGGAACTGGCGCAGAAGGAGAACCACTTCCGCTCCCTGGTGCAGGGCTCCAGCGACGTCATCATGATCGCCGCGCCCAGCGGTGTCCTCCGGTACGTCTCCCCGGCCGCCGCCGGGGTCTACGGACGGTCCGCCGAGGAGCTGGTGGGCACCGAACTGGCCAATCTCATCCACCCGGAGGACCTGGGCTGCGTGGTGCACGAGGTGCGCCGCTTCCTCGCCGCCAGCCCCCAGGACGAACCCACCACCCGCATCGAGTGCCGCTTCCGGTCCGGCGGTGCGGGCACCTCCCGCTCGAGCGAAGCCGAGAGTGGGGGAGGCTGGCTCAACGTCGAGTCCACCGTCAACCGCCACCACGGCGGCCTCATCTTCAACAGCCGGGACGTGACCGAAAGGGTGCGCCTGCAGGCGCAGCTGCAACACAACGCCGAGCACGACCCGCTCACCGACCTGCCCAACCGCGCCCTGTTCACCCAGCGCGTCCAGCAGGCCCTGTCCGGCCGCCGGGCCGCCGACCGGGTGTCCCTGCGCGGGACGGCCGTCCTCTTCATCGACCTCGACGGCTTCAAGGCCGTCAACGACACGATCGGGCACCAGGCCGGGGACGAGCTGCTCGTCCAGGCCGCCCGCAGACTCCAGGACGCGGTCCGGCAGGGGGACACCGCCTCCCGGCTCGGCGGCGACGAGTTCGCGGCCCTGATCGTGGGGGACGGCACCCGTGACCGCTCCGCGCGCGAACGTCACATCCTGGAGCTCGCCGACCGCCTCAGGATCACGCTCTCGCAGCCGTACCTCATCGACGGCAACGATGTCCGGGTGGCCGCCTCCATCGGCGTCGCCTTCGCCGAACCAGGCCTCGGGGCGGGCGAGTTGCTGCGCAACGCCGACCTCGCCATGTACCGCGCCAAGGCGGGCGGCAAGGGCCGCGTCGAGCTGTACGCACCCCAGATGCAGCAGGACGTCGTACGGAAGGCGGAGCTGGCCACGCGGCTGCGTGCCGCACTGCACGACGGCGAGTTCGCCCTGCTGCACCAGCCCGTGGTCTGCCTGGAGAGCGGCCGGATCACCTCGGTCGAGGCCCAGGCGCGGTGGCGCTCCTCGCAGGGGGTGCTGTTCACGCCGGCCGAGTTCCTGCGGGTCGCCGAGGACAGCGACAAGACGCAGGAGCTGGGCCGCTGGATCCTGGAGGAGGCCGTCGAGCAGGCCGCCGAGCGCACCGCCACGGGGCTCGCCGTGCCCGTGGCGGTCCGGATGAGCGCCCGGCGCCTGTTGGACAGGTCGATGCCGCTCGGCTCGATCGAGGCCCTGCTGACCCGGCACGGGCTGCCCTCCGGGGCCCTGCTGATCGAGCTGTCCGACACCGACCCCAAGGTCTCCCTGGACGAGCTGGAGCGGAGACTGTCCGCCCTGCACCGCCTCGGCGTCCGGATCGCCCTGGACGGCTTCGGCAGCGGCCATGCGGCGATCACGGCACTGCGCAGACTCCCCGTCGACGTGTTGAAACTCGACCGCGGTCTGGTCGATGGCGTCGTCGAGTCCGCGCGGCTGCACAAGATCACCAGCGGGCTGCTCAGGATCGCCACCGACCTCGGGCTGCAGTCCGTGGCCGACGGCGTCGACCTGCCGGAACAGGTGGTCGCCCTGCGCGCGATGGGCTGCACGCACGGACAGGGCATGGCCTTCTCCGGGCCGCTGGACGAGTACCGGCTGCGCAGAGCGCTCGGATCCGGCCATTATCCGGTGCCGCACGGGCCGATCGAGCCCGCGTTCGCGGGCGGCGGCTCACCGGTGTACACAAGTGGTGTGCCCGCCGTTCTCGGAGGCGGAACCGCCCTCCGCTCACATAATGAGACTCCCGTCCCACCCACTTGACACGTGGTGCGCGTCGGGGGGAGGGTCAGTGCCATGCGCACCCGAATTCTCGTACTTGGAAAGCGCGTCGGCTGAAGCTGGTGACGTCCGGACGGACCCGGAACTCCCAGCGACCCCACCCGGCGCGCTCCCCTCGCTTGCCTTATGGCACGAGGGGTTTTTTGTTGCACAGGCACCTGCCGAACGGCAACAGAACCCCGCACAAACCTCGCAAAAACCCTCAGCATCGAGAAGAGAATGACGATGACCGAGCAGGCCACCGGGGCTCATCCGCAGCCGCGGCCCCGATCCGGAGGACAGCAGTCCGCCCCCGAGCACGTCACGGGTGCGCAGTCCCTCATCCGCTCGCTCGAGGAGGTCGGGGCCGACACGGTATTCGGCATTCCCGGCGGTGCGATCCTTCCCGCGTACGACCCGATGATGGACTCGACCCGGGTGCGCCACGTCCTGGTCCGGCACGAGCAGGGCGCCGGTCACGCGGCCACGGGTTACGCGCAGGCCACCGGCAAGGTCGGCGTCTGCATGGCGACCTCCGGCCCCGGTGCCACCAACCTGGTGACGCCGATCGCGGACGCGCACATGGACTCGGTGCCGCTCGTGGCGATCACCGGCCAGGTCGCGTCCAAGGCGATCGGCACGGACGCCTTCCAGGAGGCGGACATCGTCGGCATCACGATGCCGATCACCAAGCACAACTTCCTGGTCACCAAGGCGGAGGACATCCCGCGCGTCATCGCGCAGGCCTTCCACATCGCCTCCACCGGCCGCCCGGGCCCGGTCCTGGTCGACATCGCGAAGGACGCGCTGCAGGCGCAGACGACCTTCTCCTGGCCGCCCGTGATGGACCTGCCCGGCTACCGCCCGGTGACCAAGCCGCACGCCAAGCAGATCCGCGAGGCCGCGAAGCTCATCACGGCCGCCAAGCGGCCCGTCCTCTACGTCGGCGGCGGCGTCATCAAGGCGCAGGCCACCGCCGAGCTCAAGGTCCTCGCCGAGCTCACCGGAGCGCCCGTCACCACCACCCTGATGGCGCTCGGCGCATTCCCCGACAGCCACCCGCAGCACGTGGGAATGCCGGGCATGCACGGTGCGGTCACCGCCGTCACCGCGCTGCAGAAGGCCGACCTGATCGTCGCCCTCGGAGCCCGCTTCGACGACCGCGTCACCGGCAAGCTGGACAGCTTCGCCCCGTACGCCAAGATCGTCCACGCCGATGTCGACCCGGCGGAGATCGGCAAGAACCGCGCCGCGGACGTGCCGATCGTCGGTGACGCCCGCGAGGTCATCGCCGACCTGATCCAGGCAGTGCAGAAGGAGCACAGCGAGGGCCACCAGGGCGACTACAGCGCCTGGTGGAAGGACCTCAACCGCTGGCGCGAGACCTACCCGCTGGGCTACGAGCAGCCGGAGAACGGCCAGCTCTCGCCCCAGCAGGTCATCGAGCGCATCGGGCAGCTCGCGCCCGCGGGCACGATCTTCACCGCCGGTGTCGGCCAGCACCAGATGTGGGCCGCGCACTACATCACCTACGACAAGCCCGCCACCTGGCTGAACTCGGGCGGCGCGGGGACCATGGGCTACGCGGTCCCGGCCGCGATGGGCGCCAAGGCCGGCGCCCCGGGCCAGACGGTCTGGGCGATCGACGGTGACGGCTGCTTCCAGATGACCAACCAGGAACTCACCACCTGCGCCCTGAACAACATCCCGATCAAGGTCGCCGTCATCAACAACGGCGCCCTCGGGATGGTCCGCCAGTGGCAGACCCTCTTCTACAACCAGCGGTACTCCAACACCGTGCTGCACTCCGGGCCCGACGACGTCAACCCGGACGCCCGCGGTACCCGCGTCCCCGACTTCGTGAAGCTGTCGGAGGCCATGGGCTGCTACGCGATCCGCTGCGAGTCCCCGGACGACCTCGACAAGGTCATCGAAGAGGCGAACTCCATCAACGACCGCCCGGTCGTCGTCGACTTCATCGTCCACGAGGACGCGATGGTGTGGCCGATGGTCGCCGCCGGCACCTCCAACGACGAGATCATGGCCGCCCGGGACGTCCGCCCCGACTTCGGCGACAACGAAGACGACTGAGCGAGACAGACGCAGAGAGAGACGTAACCGATCATGTCCAAGCACACGCTCTCCGTCCTGGTGGAGAACACCCCGGGCATCCTGGCCCGGATCGCCGCCCTCTTCTCCCGCCGGGGCTTCAACATCGACTCGCTCGCCGTCGGTGTCACCGAGCACCCCGACATCTCCCGCATCACGATCGTCGTCAGCGTGGAGGAGTTCCCGCTGGAGCAGGTGACGAAGCAGCTCAACAAGCTCGTCAACGTGCTGAAGATCGTCGAGTTGGAGCCCACGCAGGCGGTTCAGCGTGAACTCGTTCTGGTGAAGGTGAAGGCCGACAACGAGACGCGCTCCCAGATCGTCGAGATCGTCCAGCTGTTCCGCGCCAAGACCGTCGACGTCTCCCCGGAGGCCGTCACCATCGAGGCCACCGGCAGCAGCGACAAGCTGTCCGCCATGCTGAAGATGCTGGAGCCCTACGGCATCAAGGAGCTCGTCCAGTCCGGCACGATCGCCATCGGCCGCGGCGCCCGCTCCATCACGGACCGCTCGCTGCGCGCGCTCGACCGATCTGCGTGACGCTGTCATACGGGCGGTCGTCGTCGGCCGCCCGTATCGCGAGACCCGAAGACTTCACTTCCGCCCGCCGTCATACGGTGGGACGCACAACCTGCACTCAAGGAGAGAACCCAAAGTGGCCGAGCTGTTCTACGACGCCGACGCCGACCTGTCCATCATCCAGGGCCGCAAGGTCGCGGTCATCGGTTACGGCAGCCAGGGCCACGCCCACGCGCTGTCGCTCCGTGACTCGGGTGTCGACGTGCGTGTCGGTCTGCACGAGGGCTCCAAGTCCAAGGCCAAGGCCGAGGAGCAGGGCCTGCGCGTGGTGACGCCCGCCGAGGCCGCCGCCGAGGCCGACGTCATCATGATCCTCGTCCCGGACCCGATCCAGGCCCAGGTCTACGAGGAGTCCATCGCCCCGAACCTGAACGACGGCGACGCGCTGTTCTTCGGCCACGGCCTGAACATCCGCTTCGACTTCATCAAGCCCCCGGCCGGCGTCGACGTGTGCATGGTCGCCCCCAAGGGCCCGGGTCACCTCGTCCGTCGTCAGTACGAGGAGGGCCGCGGCGTTCCCTGCATCGTGGCCGTCGAGCAGGACGCGACCGGCAACGGCTTCGCGCTGGCCCTGTCGTACGCCAAGGGCATCGGCGGCACCCGCGCCGGCGTCATCAAGACGACCTTCACCGAGGAGACCGAGACCGACCTCTTCGGCGAGCAGGCCGTCCTGTGTGGTGGCACCTCCGCCCTGGTCAAGGCCGGCTTCGAGACCCTGGTCGAGGCGGGCTACCAGCCGGAGATCGCCTACTTCGAGTGCCTCCACGAGCTGAAGCTGATCGTCGACCTCATGTACGAGGGCGGCCTGGAGAAGATGCGCTGGTCCGTCTCCGAGACCGCCGAGTGGGGCGACTACGTCACCGGCCCGCGGATCATCACGGACGCCACCAAGGCCGAGATGAAGAAGGTCCTCGCCGAGATCCAGGACGGCACCTTCGCGCGTGAGTGGATGGCCGAGTACCACGGCGGCCTGAAGAAGTACAACGAGTACAAGACCGCGGACTCCGAGCACCTGCTGGAGACCACCGGCAAGCAGCTGCGCAAGCTGATGAGCTGGGTCGACGAGGAGGCGTGAGCCTCCGGTGACAGGGCCGGAGCGGACCGCTCCGGCCCCGTTGTCCAGCCCGTCGCATCACGGACGGGTGATCCTTCCGCAGAGGCGTAAGACGACCTTCGCCGCGCCACTACACTGCCGTATTACATACGCGTCAGGCCCACAGCGTCGTGCGTCTTCCACGCGGCCAGTACCCTCCACCGCCAGCGGCCGTCGGGACGGCCGTCCGCATTGGACTTGTGAGGACTCACGTGAGCTCGAAACCCGTCGTACTCATCGCTGAAGAGCTGTCGCCCGCGACCGTGGACGCGCTTGGCCCCGACTTCGAGATCCGGCACTGCAACGGAGCGGACCGAGCCGAACTGCTCCCGGCCATCGCCGATGTCGACGCCATCCTGATCCGCTCGGCCACCAAGGTCGACGCCGAGGCCATCGCCGCGGCGAACAAGCTGAAGGTCGTCGCACGAGCCGGCGTCGGCCTGGACAACGTCGACGTCTCCGCCGCCACCAAGGCCGGCGTGATGGTCGTCAACGCCCCCACCTCGAACATCGTGACCGCCGCCGAGCTGGCCTGCGGTCTCCTCGTCGCCACCGCCCGCCACATCCCGCAGGCCAACGCCGCGCTGAAGAACGGCGAGTGGAAGCGCAGCAAGTACACGGGCGTCGAGCTCGCCGAGAAGACCCTTGGTGTCGTCGGTCTCGGGCGGATCGGTGCGCTGGTCGCCCAGCGCATGTCCGGGTTCGGCATGAAGGTCGTCGCCTACGACCCGTACATCCAGCCCGCGCGCGCCGCGCAGATGGGCGTCAAGGTGCTGTCGCTGGACGAGCTGCTCGAGGTCTCCGACTTCATCACCGTCCACCTGCCCAAGACCCCCGAGACCGTCGGCCTCATCGGCGACGAGGCACTGCGCAAGGTCAAGCCGAGCGTGCGCATCGTCAACGCCGCGCGGGGCGGGATCGTCGACGAGGAGGCGCTGTACTCGGCGCTGAAGGAGGGGCGCGTCGCGGGCGCCGGTCTGGACGTGTACGCGAAGGAGCCGTGCACGGACTCGCCGCTGTTCGAGTTCGACCAGGTGGTGGCCACTCCGCACCTGGGCGCCTCGACGGACGAGGCGCAGGAGAAGGCGGGTATCGCGGTCGCCCGCTCGGTGCGGCTGGCTCTCGCGGGTGAGCTCGTGCCCGACGCCGTCAACGTCCAGGGCGGTGTCATCGCCGAGGACGTCAAGCCGGGTCTGCCGCTCGCCGAGCGCCTCGGCCGGATCTTCACCGCGCTCGCCGGGGAGGTCGCGGTCCGCCTCGATGTCGAGGTGTACGGCGAGATCACCCAGCACGACGTGAAGGTGCTGGAGCTGTCCGCCCTCAAGGGTGTCTTCGAGGACGTCGTCGCCGAGACGGTCTCCTACGTCAACGCCCCGCTGTTCGCCCAGGAGCGCGGCGTCGAGGTGCGGCTGACGACCAGCTCGGAGGCGACCGACCACCGTAACGTCGTGACGGTGCGCGGCACGCTGGGCAACGGCGAGGAGGTGTCGGTCTCCGGCACGCTCGCCGGGCCCAAGCACCTGCAGAAGATCGTCGCGGTGGGCGAGTACGACGTCGATCTCGCGCTGGCCGACCACATGGTCGTCCTCAAGTACGAGGACCGTCCGGGCGTCGTCGGCACGGTGGGCCGTATCTTCGGTGAGGCCGGGATCAACATCGCCGGCATGCAGGTGTCGCGCGCGGTCGCCGGTGGCGAGGCGCTCGCGGTTCTCACGGTGGACGACACGGTGTCGCAGGCGGTGCTGACGGAGGTGGCCGAGGAGATCGGCGCGACGTCGGCTCGTTCCGTGAACCTGGTCTGAGGTTGCCGTCGTCTGGGGGCCTGGACGGCGTTGTCACCATCCATGACCCGGACGGCCGTTCCCTTGCGCCCGTCGGCCGTGGCGAAGATATTTTCCCCGAGGACGCGGGAGACA
>NZ_JBSFHA010000071.1:0-55659 GCF_053596855.1 Streptomyces sp. NPDC001617 | reverse complement strand
GCTCGGCCCTCGCCGGGCTGGCCGGCGCCCTGCCCGTCTTCGCGTTCCCGGCGCCGTCGTTGTGGTGGTTCGCGTACGTCGCCCTCGTCCCGTGGCGCGTTCCGGCCGGCCGCATGAGGTCGACCTCCTCACGGAGGATCGCCTCATGGGTACGGCGGAGCGAGGGCCCGGGCTCGGCGCCGATGGCGTCGACGATCCGCCGACGGGCCGCCGCGTACAGTTCGAGTGCCTCCATCGGGCGTCCCGCCGAGGACAGGGCCAGCAACAGCTGCTCGATGATGGGCTCAGCGAACGGCTGCTCGGTCACGACCCTGCCGAACTCCTCGATCACGGTCAGCGGCCGGCCCAGCCGGAGCTCCGTCCCGGCCCATTCCGACAGCGCCTCGAGCCGACGGCGCTCGATCCATTCACGGACCCGGCCGAACCAGCCGCCGCGCAGGTCGGCCAGCGGAGTGCCCCGCCACAGTGAGAGCGCCTGCCGCTGCAGCCGGGCCCGCTCCTCGTCGTCGCCGACGCGCCGCGAGCGCGCCATCAGGATCTCGAAGCGGTGCAGGTCCACCAGGTCGGGTTCGACGTCGAGCAGGTAGCCGCCGCTCTGCCGGCGCAGCTCGATCTTCTCCCCGGAGCGCCGCTCCACCCCTTCGAGGATCCGGCGCAGCCGGGTCACGTAGGTGTACAGGACGTTCCGCACCTCGCTGGGCGGGGAGTCGTCCCAGACCCGGGCGACCAGAGCGTCGAGCATGACCGGGCGGCGCACATCGATAATGAGCGGAACGAGAACACTCCTTTGTTTCAGCGGGCCGATTCCGATCACTTCTCCCGAGACTTCCAGTTCGACCGGCCCGAGAATCCGAAATTCCACTTGATCCCCCCGTGGATCATTCGATCGATTGCAGAATCGAGTCCATTATTGGCCGAAACAGAACCGGAAGGATTAAGTCACCTACGGAAGTGACAGACGTCACAGAAAGGTTTCTTTCCTGTTATGGGAAGTTTATTATTGACATGAATTCGGCGATTTCTCGAAACATATAAAGAAAAGCCCAAGCAAAGGTAAAGAACGGGATCGGGAAAACGGGGTGCGCCCGGCCTCGGCCGTGCACACCCCGCGGTTTCGGACGACCGGCCTCACCCCCTGGCGTCGACCGGTACCAGCTCGACCGGCAGCGTCCAGGCATGGCCGGCCGCCGCCGTGCCGCCGTCGGCCAGCAGCGCCCATGGATCGGTGCCGTAGATCTCGTGGGCGGCCGCGCGCAACCATGAGTCGAAGGGCGTCTGCGAACCCAGCAGCCGCCGGCCGGCGGTGGCCGGATTCCGTGCCTCCAGGTAGTGGACCACGCACTCGGCACCGTCGTGCTGGAGCCAGAAGGACTCGCGTACGATCCCCGCGCGCCGCCGGGAGGCCTCGTATTCGGCCAGCCGGGGACCGGCGAGTTCGGCCTGCAGCTCGCGCCAGCGGTCGGCCTTGCCGGGCGCGATGGTCAGGATGTTCACCACGGGCGCCGCGACGGACCCCGCCGCCTCCAGGCGCCCGGTGCGGCCACCGCGGTGCAGCCGCCGCATACCGAGCTGGGCGAGCATGTTGGACTCGACCCCGATGCCCCAGCGCTCGGCGATCAGCCCGTCCGCCAGTCGCCACACGACGACACCGCGCGACTCCATCGGCCGTCCGGTCGGCGCCATGCCGAGGAAGTCGCCGAGATGGGTGCCGCGCCAGGTGTTGTGGATCACGACATAGTCGGCATGCGCGCTCATGTCCTCGATGGTGACGTGCAGATCGGGAAAACCCGCACGCAGCCCCGCGATGGTGTATTTGACGCCCGACCGGCCCTCGGGGGCGCCGGGCAGCGGCTGGTGGTCGATCATGTCCTCGCGGTAGATCTCGTCGACGACCGAGAAGACGCCCTTGTTGACGAACTCGTCGAACACCCTCCGGATGATCTTCTTGTTCCGCTCTGCCGCAGAATCGTCGGTCGGCATGCTGGTCCCTTCGTCAGATGAACGGCGACAAGTCTTGGCGGGGCGTGTGGGCCGTCTTCTTGAACGATCCTTGACGGCGCCGGAGCCGGGAGCCGGTTCGGTCACACACCGACCGACAGCACGAGCTTGCCCCTGGTGTGCCCCTCCCGGAGCAGTTGCTGTGCCTCGGCGGCCTGCTCCAGCGGGTACGTCCGCGCGACCTCCACCGCCAGCCGCTTCTCCTCGGCGAGGCGAGCGAGCGCGGCGAGATCCGCGGCGTCGGGACGGGCGAAGACGTAGGAACCGCCCAGCTCGGTCACCTTCGGCTCCACCAGCGAGACCAACCGGCCCGCGGGACGCAGCAGTTCCCGGGAGGCGCGCAGCGCCCGGCGGCCCACCGCGTCCAGTACGGCGTCCACCCCGTCGGGAGCGAGCTGCCGTACCCGCTCGGCCAGGGCGCTCCCGTAGGCCACGGGCTGCACCCCGAGCCCGCGCAGGAAGTCGTGGTTGTGCTCGCTCGCCGTGCCGATCACCCGGGCGCCGCGCCACCGGGCGAGCTGCACCGCGAAGAGTCCGACCCCGCCGGCGGCGGCATGCACGAGGACGGTCTCCCCCGCCCGCACCCGCAGCCGGTGCACCACGCTCTGGTACGCGGCCAGCCCGGCCAGCGGCAGGGCGGCAGCCTCCTCCCAGCTCAGGTCGGCCGGCTTGCGGGCCAGCGTGCGGACGGGCGCGACGACCAGCTCCGCGAAGGTGCCGGACCGTAGGACGTCCTGCCACACGTAGCCCATCACCTCGTCCCCGGGCGCGAACTCCGTCACCGAGACACCGACCCGCTCCACCGTCCCGGCGACGTCGAAGCCGCCGACGACGGGGAAGACCGCGTCCGCCAGCGAAGCGAGCAGTCCTTCCCTGGCCTTCCAGTCCAGCGGGTTCACCCCTGCCGCACGGGTGCGGACCAGCACACCGTGCGGCCCCAGTGTCGGGTCCGGCAATTCGTCGAACTCCAGGACCTCGGGACCGCCGAAACGGCGGTAATGGACGGCCTTCACCCTGTGCCTCCCCTGCGAACGTGCTCGCGTGCGACCCATACGAGTTCGCACTGTGGCCGAGGGAGGTTGGCCATCCCCTTGAAAGCTTCTTGACGGCACCCGGGGCCAGGCCCGTCAAGACCTATTCAAGCAGTCCGCCCAGAACCCGGGCGCAGCGTGTGAACGCGCAGAAAACCACTGCGGACCGGGAATTCGAGAAGGACGGACACATGAGTTTGCTCGCCATGTTCCCCGGCCAGGGCTCACAGCGCCCCGGTATGGCCCGGGACCTGGTGCGGCGCCATGGCGCCATCGCCGTGCCGCTGCT
The DNA here is from genome assembly GCF_053596855.1 of Streptomyces sp. NPDC001617. NCBI lineage: Bacteria > Bacillati > Actinomycetota > Actinomycetes > Kitasatosporales > Streptomycetaceae > Streptomyces > Streptomyces sp. NPDC001617. The sequence goes on along the minus strand of NZ_JBSFHA010000071.1, from coordinate 52,341 downwards.
GGAGCGGGCCGGGCACACCCTCGGTCTCCCGCTGGCCGAGATCTGCACCACCGGCACCGCCGAGGAACTCGCCGCCACGGACATCACCCAGCCCGCCCTGGTCGCCACCTCCCTCGTGGTGTACGAGGTGCTCCGCCGGGAAGGCCGCTTCGCACCCGGCGCGGTGACGGGGCACAGCCTCGGCGAGTACACCGCGCTGGTCGCCGCCGGGGTGCTCGACCCGCTCGACGCGTTGCGGCTCGTGCGGGTCCGGGGCCGGCTCATGGCCGGCGTCTCGGAGCGGACCGCCGGCGGTATGGCGGCGGTCATCGGCCTGGCGGCGGCTCAGGTCGAGGCCGCGTGCCGGGACGCCTCCCGGCACGGCCTGGTCGAGGTCGCCAACTACAACGAGCGGGGCCAGACCGTCGTCTCCGGCGAGGCCCCGGCCGTCGCCGCGGTCTGTGAGCTGGCCCGTGCCCGTGGCGCGGAGCGCACCGTCCCGCTGCCGGTCGGCGCGCCGTTCCACTGCTCGCTCATGGCCGGCCTGGAGACCGAGTTCGGCGCCGAGCTGAGCCGGTACCGCTTCACCGATCCGCACACCCCGGTGCTGAGCTCCGTGACCGGGAAATGGATCCGCTCCGGCGAGCACGCCCGCGAGCTGCTGCGGCGCCAACTGGCCTCCCCGGTGCGCTGGGTGGACGTCCTGGCCACCGCGCGGGACGCCGGATTCGCCGACTTCGTGGAGGTCGGGCCGGGCCGCGTGCTGAGCGCGTTCGCCCGGCACACGGTCCCCGAGGCCACGGTCCGCAGCACCAACGACGTACGGCGCATCGCAGCCCTGATCGACGAGTCATCCCATCGAGAGAAGGACATCTCATGACCCTTGCCACCACCGAGCTGCTTCCCGTCGTCCAGGACGCGGTCGCCGACGCCCTGGGCATCGACGCCGCCGAGGTCCAGCCGGACGCCACCCTGCTGGGCGACCTGGGGGCCGAGTCGATCGACCTGCTCGACATCCTGTTCCGCATCGAGCGGGTCTCCAAGATCAAGATCACGGTCAACGACATCGGGGACCTGCTCCAGGGCGGCATCCCGGACGAGGAGTTCGGGGACGAGAACGAGGTCGTCAACGACACCGGCCTGACGCACCTGGAGAAGGTCCTGCCGCAGTTCGACCGCAGCCTGCTGACCGAACCGCTCACCGCCGACGGCGTGCTCGGACTGTTCACCGTCCAGAACCTCCTCGACCTGCTCACCGATCGGGCGGCCGCCGCAGATGCCGCCTGAGATCCTCGTCGGCACCGACCTCGTCGCCGTCGAACGTGTGCACCGGCTGGTCACCGAGCAACCGGAGGTGGCCGGCCGGGTGTTCACCGACCGCGAGCTGTCCTACTGCGCCTCGCGCCGCAGCCGCAGCTCCGAGCACCTCGCGGGCCGGTTCGCCGCCAAGGAGGCGGTGTTCAAGGCCCTGGGCGGGGCGCCCGCGATGGCCGACTGGACGGACGTCGAGGTGGTCAACCAGGCCAGCGGCAGGCCCGCGCTGCGGCTGCACGGCCGGGCGGCCTCGGTCGCCCGGCGCAGGCACCTGCGGCACGCCGAGGTCACCCTGTCGCACGCGGCCGGCCTGGCCATCGCGCATGTGCTGCTCGTCTGCGACCCCAGCCCCGGCACGGAGAAGAGCGAGAACGGTGGAACACATGTCCTTGGATGATCGCGCGGCGCTGGTCACCGGCGCCTCCCGAGGTATCGGCCGCGCGGTCGCGCTGGCCCTGGCGGCGCGGGGTGCCGCGGTGGCCGTCAACTACCGCTCGCGCAAGGAGGAGGCCGAGTCCGTCGTACGGGACATCGAGCGGGCCGGGGGGCGGGCGATCGCGCTGCACGCCGACGTCGGGGACCCGGTGGCCGCCCGCGGGCTCGTCGAGGACGCCACCGACGCCCTCGGTGGTCTGCACGTCCTGGTCAACAACGCCGGCATCACCCACAACGGCCTGATCTGGGACGTGCCGGGCGACGCCTGGCTGGACGTCATGCGCGTGAACTTCGGCGGCGCCTACCACTGCACGGCGGCCGTGGCCGGGCACTTCATGGCCCAGCGGGACGGGGCGATCGTCAACATCTCCTCCGTCATGGGCCTCAGTGGCTGGGTGGGCCAGTCCAACTACGCCGCGTCCAAGGGGGCGTTGAACGCGTTCACCCGGAGCACGGCGGTCGAGCTCGCCCGCTTCGGTGTGCGGGTGAACGCCGTGGCCGCCGGCATCGTGCCCACCGAACTCGTCGGCGACGTCCTCGCCAAGGACGGCGGCAGGGGCATCCGTCAGCAGGTGCCGATGCGCGCCTTCGCCACGACGGAGGACGTCGCCTCGGTCGTCGCCTTCCTGGCCGGTCCCGAGTCGTCGTACGTCACCGGCGAGGTGGTCCGCGTCGACGGCGGCCTCGCCGCGCAGCTGGGCATGGGCCGGCCGTAGCCGGGAGGAGGAAGAGGAGAAGACCATGCGATTCCATCTCATCGACCGCATCGAGTCCTGGGAACCGGACCGGCACATCACGGCCCGCAAGGTGACCTCGGTGACGGAGACGACCTGGCGGCCGGGCCCGGACGGCCCCGAACTGCCCTTCGGTCTCGCCCTGGAGGCGCTGTGCCAGGCCGGGAGCTGGCTGTTCCTGCTCAGCACCGGCCATCGGCGGCGCGCCGCGCTGCTGGGCGTCGACCAGGTCACCGAGTACGGCAGGGTGCGTCCCGGCGACACCCTGCGGATGTCCGCCGACGTGGTGGGCCGGCACGACGAAGCGGCCGTCCTCGACGGCACCGTGTCGGTCGACGGCGAGCCCGTCCTGCGGGCCGAGGGCATCATGTGCGCCCTGATCGACGCCGAACGGCTCGACGACCCCGCGGACACCGCGCGAATGGCCGAGGCCCTGCTTGGCGGGGGGCCGGTGTAGATGAAACGCGTGGTCATCACCGGCGCGGGAGCCGTCACCCCGCTCGGCAACGACGCCCCGTCGACCTGGCGGGCCCTGTGCGCGGGCCGTTCGGGGGTCGGCCCGTTCACCCTGTTCGACGCCTCCTCCTTCCCGGTGCGCATCGCCGCGCAGGTCCGCGACTTCGACGCCCGCAAGGCCATCCCGGCCGCCCTCGGGCCCGGCCGCCTCGGCCGCGCCGGCGGGTTCGGGGTGGCCGCGGCACTGGAGGCGCTGCGGGACGCCGGCGCCGGACCCGGCACCTACCCCGCCGACGCGTGCGGGGTGGCGATGGGCGCCAGTGTGGGCCGGCCGGACCTGCAGTTCCTGGTCGACATCGGAGTGCTGCGGCAGCGGACGGGCCGTCCGGACGCCTTCGTCCGGCAGCCACCGCGTCAGGTGCTGACGGACAACCAGAACCTGCCGCTGAGCGCCGTCGCCCAGGCGCTCGACGCGCGGGGCCCCGCCATCGGCACCAGCACCGCCTGCTCCGGCTCGGGGCACGCCGTCGGGGAGGCGTACCGCTGCATCCAGGAAGGGGACGCCGAGCTCATGGTGGCCGGCGGTCACGACTCGCTGACCTCCTGGTGCGACCTGCTCGGCTTCAGCCTGCTGGGCGCCATGACCAGTGAGTGGAACGACGATCCGCAGCGTGCCTCCCGTCCCTTCGACGCCGACCGCTCCGGATTCGTCGTGGGAGAGGGCGCAGTGGCCTTCGTCCTCGAGGAACGGGACCGCGCCCTGGCCCGCGGCGCCCGGGTGCTGGCGGAGCTCGTGGGCTACGGCTCCACGCTCAACGCCTGGCGCATCACCGACTCGCCGCCCGACGGATCGGGCGCCGTACAGGCCATGGAAGCGGCGATCGCCGAGTCCCGGCTGGATCCCACCGCCATCGACTACGTCGTGGCGCACGGCACCGGCACCCCGGGCAACGACCTCTCGGAGACCGTCGCGATCAAGAAGGTGTTCGGCGATCACGCGCACCGTCTGGTGATCAGTTCGCCGAAGTCCATGGCGGGCCATCTGACCGCGGCCGGCGCGGGGCTCAACCTGCTGGCCGCGATCGGCGCCATCCGGGAGTCCGTGGTCCCGCCCACCGTCAACCTCGACACGCCCGACCGGCGGCTCGACCTGGACTACGTCCCGCAACGGGCCCGGAACAGGCGGGTGTCGGCCGCGCTCGTCAACGCCTTCGCCTTCGGCGGCACCAACACCGGCCTGATCGTCGCAGAGCATCCGGAGGACACATGACCGACCTCACGACCGCCCCGCGGGCCGCGGTGTCCGACCGCGGCTTCGACCGGGTGCTGGAGTTCGAGCCCGGCAGTCACGCCGTGGCCGTACGCAACGTCCCCGGCACCCACGCGTGGTTCGCCACGCACTTCCCGCGCCGGCCGGTGCTCCCCGGCGTACTGCTGCTGGAGGACCTCGCGCAGCTCGCCGCCCTGGTCTGTGACGAGGGTTCGCGGAACTGGCGCCTGAGCGGCGTACGCACCATGCGGTTCCGGCACTTCGTCGGCCCCGGCGACCAGGTGGAGCTCACGGTCCGGGTGACCGGCGGCAGTGCCGACTCCCGCGAGGTACGGGCCGAGGCCCGCGTCGACGGGCGCACCGTCGCCACCGCGCGCCGACTGACCCTGACCCGTCGGGAGGCGCCGTGAACCGCCGGGTCGTCATCACCGGCATCGGCCTGCTGACCGCGCTGGGCGAGGGCGCCGCAGCGACCTGGGACGGGCTGCTCGCGGGGCGCAGCGGGATCGGCCCGTTGCGGGGCTACGACCCCGCTCCGCTGCGCACCCGGATCGGCGCGCAGATCGCGGACTTCAGGCCCGAGCGCTTCATCCACCGCCGGTCGCTGCGCATGCTCTGCCGGGGCGACCAGCTCGGCGTGGCCGGCGCGTCCCTGGCCCTCGACGACGCCGGACTCGGCGGCGAGAAGGAACTCGGCTACCGGACCGGCCTGTTCCTCGGCAGCGGCAAGGACATGCCCCGCATGGACGCCCTGGCCGACGGCCTCGTCTCCGTCGCCGGCCCCGACGGCGCCGTCGATCTGGACCGGCTGGGCCGGACGGCGTCCTCGGTGCTGGCGCCGCTGTTCTACGTCGAGGGGCTGCAGCCGGCCGCGCTGTTCCACGTCTCCAGCAGGCACGGCATCCGCGGGGCCAACGACTTCTTCGCCGGCACCGCGGACGCGGGCTCCTTCGCCATCGGCCGCGCCATGCGGGCGATCCGCAGGGGCGAGGCGGACGTGGCGGTGGCGGGCGGCTACGACGAGCCCACCTCCTGGTGGACGATGTCGAAGATGGACGGACTCGGTGTGCTCACCGGCCGCAACGAACGGGGCGAGCGCGCGTTCCGCCCCTTCGACCGGGAGCACGACGGCTCGGTCTTCGGTGAGGGCGCGGCACTGCTCGTCCTGGAGGAACGCGACCACGCACTCGCCCGTGGTGCCCGCGTCTACGCGGAGATCGACGGATTCGGCGCCGGCACCGACTGCGTACGGCCGCCCGGTTCGCACCCGCGCGGCCGTGGTCTCGCCCGGGCCGTCGGCCACGCCCTCAAGGACGCGGACCGGGAGCCGGTCACGGACTTCGTCGCCGCGCACGGCTGCGCGACCGTCCAGGGCGACACCAGTGAGATCGCCGCCCTGAAGGACGCCCTGGGCGACACCGCCAAGGCGGCCGCGATCACCAGTGTCAAACCGCAGACCGGCCACCTGGTGGGTGCCGCCGGGGCGTTGAACACCGCGGTGGCGGCGCTGGCGCTCCATCACGGCACCATCCCCGCGACCCTCAACCTCGAAGAACCGGCCCCGGGTTGCGACCTCGACTGCGTCCGCGGTACCCCGCGCGACGCCGCTCCCCGTACGGCACTCGCTCTCGCCCGCGGGCTGGAAGGCCAGGCCGTGGCCCTGTCCCTGCGCAGGTTCCCGGAAGGACGGACCGAATGAAGAAGACGAAGCGCGTGGTGGTCACCGCCATGGGCGCGGTGACCTCCCAGGGCGCCGGCGTCGAGGCCCTGTGGCACGGGGTCCGGGCCGGCAAGGTGGCGATCGACCGGGTCCGCGGCCTGTCGACGGAGGGGTGCGCCACCGACATCGGCGGCGAGGTCACCGCGCCGCTGCCGCCGACCGGCTACGACTATCTCGCCGACCTCGGCGCCCGCGAGCACGAGCGCGCGGTCGACCTGGCGCTGGCCGCCGCCCGCGAGGCGATGTCCGCGCACGGTCTGCCGGACCTGCCCGCCGAGCAGTGGGGCGTGGCGATCGGCAGCTGCAACGGTGGGACGCAGAGCGCGGAGCGGGTCCTGCGGCGGGCCGCCGCGCATGCGCTCACCCCGGACGACGCGCGGGAGTTGCTGCTGCTCTCGCCGCACACCATCGCCGAGATCCTGGCCTCCGCGTTCGGTCTGAAGGGCCCCGTGCTCTCGGTGAACACCGCCTGCGCCTCGGGTGCGCACGCCCTGGCGCACGCGGTGGAGGCGATCCGGGCGGGGCGGGCCCAGGCCTTCCTCGTAGGCGGCACCGACGCCTTCACCGAGACCGCCTACGCGGGCTTCTCCAGCCTGCAGTCGCTCTCCCGCCGCCCCGCCGCGCCGTACTCCCGGCACCGCGACGGCCTCTCGCTGGGCGAGGGCAGCGGCATGCTGGTGCTCGCCGAGGAGTCCGTGGCCCGTGCCGCGGGCGCGCCGGTGCTGGCCGAACTGCTCGGCTACGGCCTGTCCGCGGACGGTCACCACGCCACCGCGCCGCACCCGCGGGGCGAGGGCGCCGCCCGCGCCATCCGCAGCGCCCTGCGCACCTCGGGGCTGACGGTGGAGGACGTGCCGTACGTCAATGGGCACGGCACCGGCACCCCGAAGAACGACTCCGCCGAGAGCAACGCCGTGCGTGCCGCGCTCGGAGAGGCGGCCGAGAAGGTCGCGCTCAGCAGCGTGAAGTCGATGATCGGCCATCTGCTCGGCGCCGCCGGCGCGGTGGAGGCGATCGTGACGGTGTCCGCCCTGGAGGAGCAACTCGCCCCGCCCACGGCCGGGTTCACGGAGCCGGATCCGCGCTGCGGCCTCGACGCCGTACCGGGAAGCGCCCGGCCGATGGCCATGGACGTGGCGCTGTCGAACAACTTCGCCTTCGCCGGTGCCAACGCGACCGTCGCGTTCTCCCGTCCCGGTGCGCGTGCCGCGCTGCCCGCCACCCCGTGGGAGGAGCGGGTGGTGATCACCGGCATCGGCGTGCTCACCCCCTCGGGCGCCTCGCCGGAGGAGCTGTGGCGTGCCTTCCGCTCGGGTGCCCCCGCGGGCGTCCGGGAGAACGGGCTGCGGCTGGCCCGCCTGGACGCCGATCCGGGCGCCGCGATGGCACCGGGTGAGCGGCGCCGGGTCGACCGGCTCGGCCGGCTGGCCATCGTCTCCTGCCGCCGGGCGCTCGAGGACGCGCGCCTGACGCCGGACGAACGCGTCGGCGTCGTACTCGGCAGCGGCCTGGGCCCCATGCGCAGCACCGAGGACTTCCTGCGGCCCGTGCTGGAGGAGGGGGCGGCCGCGGGCAATCCCGCCATCTTCCCCAACACGGTCTACAACGCCGCCGCCGGCCAGATCGCCATGGTCCTCGGCGCCAAGGGCCCGACGTCCACCGCGGCCGCCGCACACGCGGCCGGCGCCTCCGCCCTGTCCATCGCGCACGACATGCTGCGTACCGGCACCGCGGACGCGGTGCTGTGCCCGGCCGTCGACGATCTGACGGACACCGCGGCCGAGGCGTACCGCAGGCTGCCACTGACCGGGGGACCCGCCGGACGGCACTACGGCCTCGCCGAGGGCGGTATCGCGCTCGTGCTGGAGCGGGAGTCCTCCGCGCGGGCCCGGGGGGCCGTCGTCCTCGGCGAGCTGCTGGGGCACGGCACGGCGTACGACGCCGCGGGCGCGGGCCGCTGGGACCCGCGGGGCGACGGGCTGTACCGGGCCATGCGCAAGGCGCTCGCGGATGCCGGCACCCGGCCGGAGGAGCTCACCGCCGTCTGGGCCAACGCCGCCGGGATCCCCGCCGTCGACCGCCCGGAGGAGCGGGCGCTGCGCCGGCTGGACGTGCGGGCCGAGGTGCTGGCGCCCAAGCGCGTGCTCGGCGAACCCGTCGGAGCGGGCGCCCATCTCAGCGTCGCCCTGGCCGTCGAGGGCCGGCGGCGCGGTGGCGCGGCCGGTCCCGTCCTGATCAACAGCTCGTCACTCGGCGGCACGCACATCGCCCTCGTCCTGCGTCCCGGAACGGAGTTCTGAGCCATGCCCAAGCATGTGTCCGTCGTCAGCACCGGAGCCGAGCTGCCGGGCGACCCCATCGACAACGCCACACTGGAACGGCTGTGCGGCCCGCTGCCCGAGGACGTCCTGGCCGGCATCGAGGTGCAGCGCCGGCACTGGATCGTGGATCCGGAGACCGGCACACACCGCACCGGCACCGCCGAGATGGCCACCGCCGCCGCGCGGCAGGCGCTGCGGCGGGCCGGGATGGCGGCCTCGGAGGTGGAGCTGCTGGTGACGTCGACCGCGAGCCCGGACCATCCGCTGCCCGTCGTCGGCACGTATGTGCAGGAGCGGCTGGGTCTCGAGCGCTGTGCCGTGGTCGAGGTGCGGGCGGGCTGTGTGGGTGCGGTCCAGGCCATGGACTACGCGCGCCGACTGCTGGCGGACGGAACCTACCGCACCGCCCTGGTGATCGGCGCGGAGTCCATCTCCCCGCTGCTGGCCGACGTGTACCTCGGCGGCGACCCGATGGCCGTCCGCATGCGGGACCGGCTGACCGTCTACACCTTCGGCGACGGCGCGGGGGCGGCGGTGCTCAGGGCCGGCGACGAGGCGCCGGAACCCGCCGCGCCGGCCTCCGTCTTCGCCACCCAGTGCCTGGGCGGGACACGCAGGCCGGGGATGCTGGTCGTGGGCGGTGGCACGGACGCGCCGCCGTCGGTCCAGCGGCAGCGCCGGCGGCTGATGGACATCCGCCTGGACATCACCGGTACCGCCGCCTTCGGGCCCCGGGTGTTCGTCGAGGGGCTGCGGGACATGCTGGACCGCTCCGGTCTGGCCCTCGACGAGATCGACGCCTGTGTGCTGCCGGAGGGCAATGCCGAGTACTTCAGCCGGGAGTTCGAGGAGGCGGGGCTGTCGGCGCAGGATCACGCGGCGCTGCAGAAATGTGTCGTGGAGAACCTCGCCGACGTCGGGGCCACCGGCTCCGCCGCCGTCCCGCTGGCCCTGGACGCGGGATGGACCGAGGGCCGTATCACTCCCGGGGACACCGTGCTGCTGCTCGCCATCGAGGCGAGCCGCTATCTCTACGCGGGTCTCACCCTGACGTGGGAGGCACCGACGCCCGCCCGGCCAGCGGATTAGGCAACGGCAGGTAGCGGGCGTCCGCGCCGTCGGCGCCGGTCCATCGCAGGAGGAGGTTGGTCTTGCCGGGGAGGGTGGGCGAGGTGAGGAGGCCGGCGGTCTCGGGGAGGTCGTGGCGGGCGAACGCGCGGCGTGCGGCGGGCCAGGGGTCGAGGCCGGGGTGGCGCTCGGCGAGGGCGCCGGCGACCTCGGTGAGGTGGTTGACGACCAGGCAGTACACCAGCCGCTCCCACCCGGCCGCCCGCTCCACGTCCGGCAGCAGCTTCACGCCCTCCGCGTCCCGGAACAGCGCCTGCACGGGCAGACCGTCGGCATCGACGGCGACGAGTGTGTTCTGCAGATGTGCTTCGAGTACGACACCGTGGTCGGCGAAGGCGGAAAGGGCCGGGGGTACGACCGCCCTCAGATACGCCTCCCACCACTCCGCCGGATCGTCGGCGCCGTCGAGCGGACTGCCGTCGAAGCCCTCCACCAGGCCCGCGGCCAACAGCGGGGTCGCGCCGGGCAGGAGATGGCCGTGCAGTCCGTCGCGGACGAGGACGGCGAGTTCCTCGAAGGCGAAGTCGGCGGTGCGGTAGCCGCGGTCGCTCAGCCAGGCCGCCGGACCCGCCGCGAAGGCATGGGCGACGGCCTCGTCCGTCCGGCGGAGTTTCAGCAGGTCGTGGCGCCACAGCCGCCGGATGTCGTTCGTGATGCGCACGTCCAGGCTGAACTTCAGGAACAGGTCGCGCTCAGGCGTGTACAGCGTGCGGATCGCGGCCGTCGGCCAGGCGTCGAAGTCGGTCGTGCCCAGGTGGACCAGACGGCCGTCCGCGAACGGCTCGGCGAGGTCGACGAGGTCGAGCTGCCAGGGGTGCGCGGGCAGCAGCCGGTAGCCGGGCGGTGCCTCCCCGAGCGCGTCCAGCGCCGAGGTGTCGCCCTCCTCCACGAGCGTGTCCTCGCGCACACCGAGCAGCGCCAGCGGGAAGCGGGCGTGCGCCTCGGGGGCGTACGGCAGCCAGGCGGCGACCGGACCGCCGCCGCGGGCCTTGGGAGCGGGGTGGTAGGGGTGGCCGGTGATGAGGGACTGCTCGGAGCGCAGGTACGGGTCCTCGGGCGCCGTCGACCGGGCGCGGGCGGCGAGGAGCGCGGCCACGGCGTCGCGGCTGTCGATCATCTCGGCGGGGAGTTCGTGGTTGGAGAGGCCCGTGTGGCGGCGGAGCTCCTCCGTGACGAGCTTGACGAGTTCGGTGTGGCCGATGTGCTGCCAGTGGCCGTCCGCCCGCACCTCGGGCTCGGCGGGCCGGCGTCCGCCGCGCACCCTGAGCAGCCGGTCGATGCCGGGCAGCCGGTACATGCCCTGCGCGACGGGCTCCGCGACCTCGCGCAACAGGCAGTTGAGCAGCGGCACGGCCGCGTACGCGTCGGCGCCGGCGGCGTCGTCACCGGCCGGCGGGGGGATGAGTTCCACGCGATCCATTCGTTCCCTGGGGTCCGTTCGGGCGGAGACGATCAGTATGTATGCCGTCGCCCCCTGTCCGTGACGCCCTACTCGTACCCGAGGAGCCCGCCCGTGCACCGTCCCCACCCCGCGGAGGCCGAGGTCGCCGACGAGCTGGCCGCCGTACGCCCCGGCCTCCTGTCACGGTACGCGGCCGAACTGCCGGGCGCGCGGGCGGCCGTACTGACCCGGCTGTGGCGGGCGCTCGCCCATGAGCCACTGCCGTGGATCACGGGCCGGGAGCCCGGCCGGGAGGGACTCGCCCTGCGGCTGCGGGACGGGCGCCGGCTGCACGGCCCGGCCGCGGACCCGTACGCGACCGCCGCGTACGTCACCGAGGTACGGCTCGGCGAGGTGGCGTACGACCATCCGGCGCGGCTGATGACGGACCTCGCCGTACCGCACGGCATCGACTTCGCGGCCGAACTGGGGCACAGCGTGGCCTCTCTGGCGCTCTCGCGGGCCGGGCGGACGGATCGCTCAGACGGTTCGGATCGCTCGGATCGCTCGGATCGCTCGAAACAGTGGCCCACGGTGGACTGGGAGTGGGAGCAGCGGGTGGTGGACGGGCATCCGTACCACCCCAACTGCCGTTCCCGGCCGGGGTTCTCGGTCGCCGAGCAGCTCGCGTACGGGCCCGAGCACCGGCAGGTGGTGAAGGTGGGGACCGTGCCGGTGCGGGCGGCGGAGTGTCTGGTGACGGGGGTGTGGCCGGATGAACTGCGGGACGGGGAGCGGCTGTTGCTGCCGGTGCATCCGTGGCAGGCGGCGCATGTACTCAAGCGGAGCTGCGAGGAAGGGTTCGCGGCGCACCCCTTGATGTCCCTGCGCACGCTGGCCGTGCCGGGCGGACCGCACGTCAAGACCGCGCTCAGCGCCCGGCTGACGTCGTCGGTGCGGGACATCTCGGTCTACTCGGTCGGCGTCTCGGCCACCTTGTCCTCCTTCGCGGAGTCGCTGGCGGCGCGCTCGGACGGCCTGTTGCACGTCACCCGCACACTGGGCGCGGCCACGGCCGGCTCCCCCGACCTGGCGGCCGTACTGCGGGAGTCGCCGCAGACGTACGCGGCGACGGACCGGGGCGAGCGGGTCGTGCCGGTGGCGGCGCTGGCCACCACCGCGCTGCCCGAATCCCCGTCCTGGCTGGCCGAGTTCACCCGTCTCACCCTCACCGTCGGCCTGCGCCTGTTGGAGCTGGGTGTGGCCCTGGAGGCGCACGGTCAGAACCTGCTGGTCGTCCTGGAGCAGACGGGTGCCCCGCTGCGGCTCGTCTACCGCGACCTCGCCGACATCCGCGTCAGCCCGGCACGGCTCGCCGGGCACGGCATCCCGGCCCCGGAGCTGACCGGACGGATCGTCACGGACGACGAAACCACCCTGCGCCGCAAACTGTTCGGCTCGCTGGTGGCGGGCGCCCTGGCCGGTACGGCGGGTTCGGCGACGGCGTTGGGGACGGCGCTGGAGACGGCCGTACGGGATCTGCCGCGCACTCCCGACCTCGTGGCGCTGCTCGAACAGCCGCTGCCCACGAAGGCGTTGACGTTGATGCGGATGTCGCCCGGGAGGCCCGGGGACCAGTGGGCCGAGCTGCCCAACCCCCTGTGCTGACCAGTGGTATGTGACATACCAGTGAAATTTTCAGTGGTATGTCACATACCACACCGCTCGTTTTGGATCACGGCGCACCTGATCAATAGGATCCGCCGATGATCAGAACACAACGGCTGGCGGCAGGAGTGTGCGCCCTGCTCGCCACCCTGGCGGCCGGGCTCGCCTTCCCGGCCGCGGCGGCCGCCGGCGAACCCACGAGTGGGGCGACCCCCAGGGTCGACCTCGTGCTCGACGTCAGCGGCTCCATGCGGACCCGGGACATCGACGGCGGCACCCGGATGGCGGCGGCGAAGCAGGCCTTCAACGAGGTGCTCGACGCGACGCCCGAGGACGTCCAGCTCGGCATCCGCACGCTCGGCGCCGACTACGCGGGCAATGACCGGCAGACGGGCTGCAAGGACACCGCGCAGCTCTACCCGGTCAGCACGCTGGACCGCACCGAGGCCAAGACGGCGGTGGCGACCCTCTCGCCGACCGGCTGGACGCCGATCGGCCCCGCGCTGCTGAAGGCGGCCGACGACCTGGCCGACGGGGACGGCTCCAAGCGGATCGTGCTGATCACCGACGGCGAGGACACCTGCGCCCCGCTCGACCCGTGCGAGGTGGCCCGCGAGATCGCCGCCAAGGGCATCGGAATGACCATCGACACCCTCGGCCTGGTCCCGAACACCAAGCTGAACAAGCAGCTCAGCTGTATCGCCGAGGCGACCGGCGGCACGTACACCTCGGTCGAGCACACCGACGAACTCACCGACAAGGTCAACCAGTTGGTGGACCGCGCGGCCGACCCGGTGGTGACGCCGGTGGCGACGGAGGGCGCGGCGCAGTGCAGCAGCGCACCGACCCTGAAGTCCGGCCTGTACACCGACCGCGAGGAGTTCGGGCAGCAGCGCTGGTACAAGGTGGACGTCAACCCCGGCCAGGAGCTGCGGACTTCGGTGAGCGTGTCGGCGGACCGGGCCGTGAACCCGTCGTACGGCGTGCTGCTGCGCGCGATCACCCTGCACGGCCGGGAGATCGTGCGCGGCGAGGCGGCGGGCAACGGCCGTACGGACGCGATCTCCACAGGCCTGCGGTACCCGAGGCCGGAGAGCGACGAGGACGACGCGACGGCCGAGACCGTGTGCCTCCAGGTCACCAACTCCTTCTCGGCGGCCTCGGGGGTGAAGACCACGCCCGGTATGCCGGTCGAGCTGACCGTGGACGTCGTCGACGCCCCGTCGAAGGCGAGCGACGTGGCCTCCTTCGGCCTCGGCCGCGGCTGGTGGCTGCTCGGTGTGCTGGTGCTGGTCGGCTTCCTGGCCGGTCTGATCTGGGGCTGGCTGTCACGCTGGCGGGTCGCGGTCTGGAGGACCAACTGATGCGGATCACACGAGTGTTGGGCGCGGCGGCGCTCATGCTGGGCCTGGCGGTCTCCCCGGCGGTCGCCGACTCCTCGCCGTCGCCCTCGGCGTCCTCGGACGACAGCTCGGCACCGACCACGGCGGGTACGTCCTTCCGTACGGCGGCCGAGATCGAGCAGGGCCGGCAGGCCACGGCGAGCGCGTCCACCGGCGACTACCTGTACTGGTCGTTCGCGGCGGACGCGGGCCAACGCCCCACCGTCAGGGCGACGGTGAAGCTGCCGTCCACGCACGCGGCCCAGTCCTGGCAGATCGATGTGTACGACGGTCTGCGCCGCCGCCAGTCCTGCCAGTACGGGGCGCAGACCCGCACGGTCGAACAGGGGGCCTCGTCCGTCGAGTTGGCCTGTGTGCTGCGCACGGTCCGCTCCTGGTCCGAGCCTTGGGCCAGTGATCCGCTGCCGGGCACCTACTACATCCGGCTGACGGCGCTGAACCTGACCACGGCCGACCTGGGCCAGCCGGTCGACGCCTCGGTCCGGGTCGACTCCAAGGACGTCGGCGGCTCGGCGGCGGTGGACGGTTCACTTGCCGAACCCCTGGTGCCGGGGATCGCCGTCACCTCCAAGTCCGAGGCGGCGGACGGGGATTCGTCGAAGGCCGCCGTACTGTCGAGCATCGAGCCCGACGGCGGCTGGGACTCCGGCTGGTGGTCGGACCGCTGGGTGTGGACCGCGGTGGGCGCGTTGCTGGCCGCGCTCGCGGGGATCGGCGGGCATGCGCTGACGCGTGGGTCGGGGCGGCCTTCGCGGGTGCCGCCGGGCGCCTGACGGTTCGACAGAAGGCCCGCGTCCAGCGGGCCTTCTTCCCTTTTCACGCCTCGCGCAGCGCCTTCGCGAGCGTGCCGTCGCCGGTCACCGTGACCCGCCCCTCCCGCACGGCCTCGGTCATGCTCAACTCCCCGCGGCTGATGGCCGTACAGGTGTCGGCGTCCAGGGCGAGGCGCGCCTCGGGTTCGCCGGGAGCGGGCCCGTAGCCGTACACGGGCCCCTCCTCGGCACCGACGCACAAGTGGAAGTCCCCCTCCTCCAGCCGCACTTCGACGAGTCCCTCCCCCGCGGAACCCTCCAGCGAGCGCAGCAGGGGCAGGGCGAACCAGTGGGCGCGCAGGGCGTCGGTCGGCCGCCGCTCGTCCAGCTCGCTCTGCCCCCACACGCTCAGCGCCTGCAGCACGGGCAGCAACTCCCGCCCCCGAGCGGTCAGTTCGTAGACGTACGCGGCGCCCGGCGGCGGCAGTCGACGCCTGCTGGTCAGCCCGTCCCGCTCCATGTCCTTCAGCCGTGAGGCGAGTACGTCGGTGCTCACGCCCGGCAGGTCCGCGTGCAGATCGGTGTAGCGGCGGGGGCCGGCCAGCAGCTCGCGGACGATCAGCAGGGTCCAGCGGTCGCCGACGAGGTCGAGGGCGCGGGCTGCGGAACAGTACTGGTCGTAGCTTCGGCGTCGTGACATGCGACGCAGTCTAGACAGGTTGTTGGACTTTCCAAGCTCCAACTTGGTAAAACCAAGCAACACACGAAACCGGAGGGGCGAGCGCGCATGGAGTTCCGGCAGTCGAACAAGCTCAGTGAGGTCTGTTACGAGATCCGCGGCCCGGTGATCGAGCACGCCAACGCGCTGGAGGAGGCGGGCCACAGCGTGCTGCGCCTGAACACCGGCAACCCGGCCCTCTTCGGCTTCGAGGCGCCGGAGGAGATCCTCCAGGACATGATCCGGATGCTCCCGCAGGCCCACGGCTACACGGACTCCCGCGGCATCCTCTCCGCCCGCCGCGCGGTCGCCCAGCGCTACCAGACCCTCGGCCTGGAGGTCGACGTCGACGACGTCTACCTCGGCAACGGCATCTCCGAGCTGATCTCGATGGCCGTACAGGCGTTGGTGGAGGACGGCGACGAGATCCTGATCCCGGCCCCCGACTTCCCGCTCTGGACGGCGGTGACAACGCTCGCCGGAGGCAAGGCGGTTCACTACCTCTGCGACGAAGAGGCCGACTGGTACCCGGACCTGGACGACATGGCGTCGAAGATCACGGACCGCACCAAGGCCGTGGTCATCATCAACCCGAACAACCCCACCGGCGCGGTCTACCCCAAGGAGATCATCGAGGGCATCCTCGACCTCGCCCGCCGGCACGGCCTGATGGTCTTCGCCGACGAGATCTACGACCAGATCCTCTACGACGACGCCGTGCACCACTCGGTGGCCGCGCTCGCCCCCGACCTGGTCGTCCTCACCTTCTGCGGGCTGTCGAAGACGTACCGGGTGGCCGGCTTCCGCTCCGGCTGGCTGGTGGTGACCGGCCCGAAGCAGCACGCGAAGAACTACCTGGAGGGCCTGACCATGCTGGCCTCCATGCGCCTGTGCGCCAACGCGCCCGCCCAGTACGCCATCCAGGCCGCACTCGGCGGCCGCCAGTCCATCAACGACCTCACCGCCCCGGGCGGACGCCTGTACGAGCAGCGCACCGTGGCCTGGGAGAAGCTCAACGAGATCCCGGGCGTGTCCTGCGTGAAGCCCAAGGGCTCGCTGTACGCCTTCCCGCGCCTCGACCCCAAGGTGCACAAGATCCACGACGACGAGAAGTTCGTCCTGGACCTGCTCCTGCGCGAGAAGATCCAGGTCGTCCAGGGCACCGGCTTCAACTGGCCGACCCCCGACCATTTCCGCATCCTGACCCTCCCGCACGCGGACGACCTGGAGGCCGCGATCGGGCGGATCGGGCGGTTCCTGAGCGGGTATCGGCAGTAGGCCCGCCTAGCCTGTGAGCCATGGGTGATCTCTTTCTCGTCCGGCACGGTGAGACCGAGTGGTCGCGGTCCGGGCGGCACACGGGGTGGACGGACGTTCCACTGACCGAGCGGGGGCGGGAGGAGGCGCGGCGGCTGGTGCCGTTGATCCGGTCGCATCGGATCGGGGCCGCGTTCGTCAGTCCGTTGCAGCGGGCGCGGGAGACGGCCGAGTTGATCGGGCTGCAGGACCTGCGGATCGACATGGACCTGCGGGAGTGGGACTACGGCGGCTACGAGGGCATCACGACCGTGGCGATCCAGCGCGAGCGGCCGGGCTGGTTCCTGTTCACGGACGGGGTGGCGCCCGGACCGCCGCAACACCCCGGGGAGACTCCCGAGCAGGTCGGGGAGCGTGCGGACCGGATCCTCGCCAAGGTGGACGCGGCGCTCGCCAACACCGAGGGCGCCGTGGTGCTCGTGGCGCACGGCCATTTCCTACGGGTCCTGACGGCACGGCGGCTCGGGCTGCCGGCGTCGGGCGGGGCACTGTTCCAGCTGGCGACGGGGACGTTGTGCCGGTTGGGGACGGAGCACGGGCGGTCCGTGATCGCCGGGTGGAACATTCGGCCGACGGCCTAGGGGGCCTGGGGGTGGTCCCGGGACGCCCTGGTGCCGCCCGGTTGTCAGAGCCTCGTCGTAGCCTTCGAAGCAGGTGGGAGCAGGGGCCCGACGCCGGGGAGGAGTACGCCGTGACACGACCGCCGACCGCCGCCCAGCGGCGTGTGATCGACGCCGCCGATCCCGTCACCGGGCGTCTGCGGGGGACGGAGGCGCAGCTCGCGGCGCTGGTGAAGTGGGGGTTCGCCTTCCGGCATCCGCGGCCGCCGCACGACCACTTTCTGACGCCGGCCGGGCATCGGATACGGGAGGGGGCGGAGGAGGCAGAGGGGGCGGTGACGCCGGGTGGGCCCGAGGTGTCGGCCGCGCCTGCCGTCGGCGGTGGGGTGTTCGCCGCGCGTGTCGGCGGCGAGGAGGAGGTGCCCGTGGCCGGGCCCGCCCGTGTCCGGGAGGTGCGCAGCGCCTGGCAGGGGCTGCTGGAGCTGCGCCGGATGACCAATCCGGACGGGGCGACGGACCGGCCCTGCGGATGGGAGCGGGCACATCTGGTGCAGGCTGCCGCGCTCGCGTTGGAGGCGGCGGAGCATCGGCCGGCGGGGGCGGATGCCGAGGCCGGTGGCTACCGGGTGCGGAGGACGCCGCAGCCGGAGGCCGTCGCCGTGTACGAGCCCGTGGCCGAGGCGCGGCAGGCCTGTGGGGTGACCTTGGAGCGTGCGGGCTGGCAGGTCGGCGAGTACTCGGAGCCGCGCACAGGAAGGCGGTATCTACTGGCATCGCCGCGTCGGACGTGATGAGCATGCCAAGATCGGGGGATCGTTGCATCCGGCACGAGAGTCCAGTACGAGAAGGGAACGCAGTGAGCGAGCCGTATTCCGTCCCGGTGACCGTCCGCGGATACGAGACCGACGCCCTGGGACACCTGAATCAGAGCGTGTATCTGCAGTACGCGGAACATGCCCGCTGGTCCATACTCCAGGCCGCCGGGGTGGGCCCCTCCGAACTGCTCGCCAAGGGGGTCGGGCCGGTGGTCCTGGAGACGACCATCCGCTATGCGCGGGAGCTGCGCGCGGGCGACGAGGTCGAGGTGACGTGTGCCTTCGAGTGGAGCGACGGCAAGACGTTCCGGGTCGCGCAGACGATCGCCAGGACCGACGGCACGGTCTCCGCGGAGGTGCTGTCGGTCGGGGGGCTGCTGGACCTCAAGGAGCGCAGGCTCGTGTCCGACCCGCAGAACTACTTCCGCGCGCTGACGAACGAGCCGGAGCTGTTCGGGCTCTGAGCTCCTTCAGGCGTCCCGCGTCCGCGCATGGACGTGCCCGTCGAGCGGGAAGGCCGGGGGCTTCGCGGGCAGCAGGGCGGTGAGTTCGTAGCGGCACTTGTGCGCGACCGCACAGGACGCCGTGTTGTCCACCTGGTGCAGGAGTTCGAGGCGGGCGAGGCCGTCGTCGGCGAAGGTGGCGAAGGCCCAGTCGGTCAGCGCCCGCAGAGCCCGGGGAGCCACTCCGCGGCCGCGGGCGCGCGCGACGGTCCAGTAGCCGACCGCGGCCGAAGGGGCGCCGGGAGCGGGGCGCTTGAGGACGACGTGGCCGACGGGGCGGTCGACGGTGAGGGAATCAATGGTGGAGCCGTCGGCGGCAGGGGCATCAGCAGTGAGCGCATCGGCGATGATGGCTCCGACGCCGGGGGCCTTCACTGATGGGCGTACTGCCCCGCTCGTACATCACGGGCCGCCTTCCGCGGGCGACGCCCTGACAGGCGATCCGCCGGGACTGAAATCGGATGCGTTCCACCCCGTCCACCTGGGATGCTCCACCCTCATGGCCGAAAGAACACGACGCGTCAGACCCAGCCGCTACATCTCCGTCGACATCGAGGCCGACGGTCCCATCCCCGGGCCGTACTCGATGCTGAGCCTCGGTGCCGCGGTCGCCGGGACACAGGACGCCGACGGCTTCGCCGCCGCCGACCCCGAGCGGCAGACCTTCTATCGGGAACTCCGACCGATCAGCGAGGAGTTCGTGCCCCAGGCGCTGGCGGTCAGCGGGCTCGACCGGGAGCGGCTGAAGACCGAGGGAGCCGAACCGGCCGTGGCGCTCGCCGAGTTCACCGAGTGGGTGAGGGACGTCTGTGCCGGCGCTCAGCCGGTGATGTGCGGCTACCCGGCCTCGTACGACTGGACCTTTCTGTACTGGTACCTGATCCGCTTCACCGGGGAGAGCCCGTTCGGGCACTCGGGCTGTCTGGACATGAAGACGCTGTACGCGACGAAGGCGGGGCTGCCGCTGCGGGCGGTGGCCAAGGGGACGATGCCACGTCACCTGCTGTCCAGGCGCCGCCACACGCACCATGCCCTCGACGACGCGGTCGAGCAGGCCGAGTTGCTGGCCAACCTCATGAACTGGCCGGGTCCTGACGGGTCGGCACCGGTACCTGGTTGAAGCCGTAGTACAGGGCGAGCAGACCGTGGGCGACCAGGGTGAGCGGGGCGGAGACGAAGGCGAGGCCGACCGTCACCGGGTAGCCCAGGGTGCCCAGCGCGAAGCGCACGCGGGTCGCCCTGGCCGCGGGCACGTCGACCCTGTCGTCGAAAAGGTGTCCGGTACGGGTGAGATGCCACCACAGGGCCTGGAAGGTGAGCGCCATCAGGACCATGACCAGGCTGTAGACGGCCGCCGCGACATGCGAGGCCGCGTCCTCGCGCAGGTACTCCGCGAGCATCGCGGTCGGCCACGGCACCGCGGCCACCACCATCAGGACCAGCAGGTTCAGGAACATCAGGGTGCGGTCGACACGGGCGACGTAGCTGAACAGCTGGTGATGGTTGATCCACATGATGCCGATGATCAGGAAGCTCACCACGTACGCGGCGTACGAGGGCCACTGGGCGCCCAACGCATGCCACAGGCCGCCGTGTTCGCCCACTTCGGGGACCTTGATCTCCAGGATGAGCAAGGTGATGGCGATGGCGAACACGCCGTCGCTGAAAGCCTCGACACGGCCCGACTCGTTCATGCCCCACTCCCCCGTCGCATCACAGTGACTTCCTATCGGCACCTCACGGCATTCCCAAGTCGCCGCGCCAGTCTTCATCGCGCCCGTGTGCGGGCGATGGGGCAGGCGGCGGCCCACAGCGACGTCAGCCGGGTCGAGACGGCCCGGCGAGTCCTCCTCGACGCGGCCCTCTCGACCTCGACACCGTTCAAGTGGAAGGCGTACGGGGACAGTTACGAGATCGGCTGACCTCCGGGGCTCAGTGGACGGCGGCGATCTGGTCGCCGGACTCCATCGGGTGGGTCACGTCCTGCGCCTCGCGGCCCTTGCCGAGGTGGTTGAAGACCAGGTTCAGGACGACCGCCGCGACACACCCCGTCGAGATGCCCGAGTCCAGGACGATCCTCGCCGTCTCCGGGAAGGCGTGGTAGAAGTCCGGCGCGGTGATCGGGATGATGCCGACGGCCAGCGAGACGGCGACGATCAGGACGTTGTTGTCCTTGTCCAGGCCCGCCTTGACCAGGGTCTGGATGCCGCTCGCCGCGACCGAGCCGAACAGGACGACGCCCGCGCCGCCGAGCACCGGGCGGGGTACGACGGCGATGAGCGAGGCGGCCATCGGGCACAGGCCCATCAGGACCAGGAAGCCGCCGCCGGTCGCGACGACGTAGCGGCTGCGGATGCGGGTCATGGCGACCAGTCCGATGTTCTGGGCGAAGGCGCTGCACATGAAGCCGTTGAAGAGCGGGCTGAGCGCCGAGCCGAGGGTGTCGGCGCGCAGGCCGGCGGCGATGGTCCTCTCGTCGGCCGGGCGCTCGACGATCTCGCCCAACGCCAGCATGTCCGCGGTCGATTCGGTCATCGAGACCACCATCACCACGCAGAGGGAGAGGATCGCGGCGAGGTGGAACTGGGGTGCGCCGAAGTGGAACGGGGTCGGGAAGCCGACCACGGCGGCGTCCGCCACGGGCGCGAAGTCCGTGACGCCGAACGGGATGGCCACCAGCGTCCCGATGATCAGGCCCAGCAGCACGGCGATCTGCTTGACGAAGCCGCGTGTGAAGCGGCGAAGGAGCAGCACGATCACGAGAGTCGCGGCGGCCAGGCCGAGGTACGTCGTCGAACCGTAGTCGTCCGCCGCCGGGTTGGGACCCTGCGCCCAGCCGAAGGCGACCGGCAGCAGGGACACACCTATGAGCGTGATGACCGTGCCGGTCACCACCGGCGGGAAGAAGCGGACCGCCTTGCTGAAGAACGGGGCGGCCACGAAGCCGAGAAGGCCGGCCACCATCACCGCGCCGAAGATGATCGGCAGCGCGTCGGACTTGTCCTTGGTGGAGGCGACCACCGCGGTCATGGGGGCGACACCGGCGAAGGTGACGCCGTTGACGAAGGGAAGGCGGGCGCCGATCTTCCAGATGCCGAGCGTCTGGAGGAAGGTGGCGAGGCCGGCCGTGAAGAGGCAGGCGCCGGTGAGGAAGGTCAGTTCGGTGGCGGAGAGGCCGATGGACGCCCCGACGATCAGCGGCGGGGCGACGACTCCCGCGTACATGGCGGCCACGTGCTGCAGGCCCGTGGTGGCCATCTTCAGTGCGGGCAGTTTCTCGTCGACGGGATGGGCTGTCACGGCGGCTCCTCCGGACGGGTGACACGTCGGCTCTGACGTGGGTTTCTTGGAGGTGGTGCACGGTCGTGCGGGACCGGAGGCCCTTACTGAGGCCAGGACGGTGACCGTCCGGGGCGCACGCGTCCACGCGCGCCCCGGAGACGGCCGCCATGGACCCGGCTCGGGCCCATGACCACCGGTCGAGGGCCGTCCCCCTCGACCGGAGATCTCCAAATGGTCAGCCCTGCGCGGCGATGCGCGCCAGGCGCTGTGCCTCCGCCCGCGTGGAGCGCGCGATCGCGTCCTCGTCGACGGTCGACAGGCGGCCCGCCTCGACGATCTGACGGCCGTTCACGAAGGAGGCCGTGACCGGGGCCGCCGCGCCGAAGACCAGCGCGGTCACCGGGTCGGCGATGGAGGCGTGGGCGAGGGTGTCCAGCTT
Organism: Streptomyces sp. NPDC001617; assembly: GCF_053596855.1. Lineage (NCBI taxonomy): Bacteria > Bacillati > Actinomycetota > Actinomycetes > Kitasatosporales > Streptomycetaceae > Streptomyces > Streptomyces sp. NPDC001617. Next base: position 30,146 of record NZ_JBSFHA010000071.1, on the reverse strand, counting down.
CCACAGCACCAGGTCGGCCAGCTTGCCGGGCTCCAGTGAGCCGATCTCGGCGGCACGGCCGAGCACTTGGGCGCCGCCGTACGTGCCCAGGCGCAGCGCCTGACGGGCGTTCAGGGCCGCCTCGCGGTGGGCGCCGAGCCGGTTGATGAGCAGGGCGTTGCGCAGCTCGGTGTGGAGTTCGCCGGACTCGTTGGACGCCGTGCCGTCGACACCGAGGCCGACCGGGACGCCGGCCGCCAGCATGTCGGGGACGCGGGCGATACCCGCCGCGAGACGGGCGTTGGACGAAGGACAGTGGGCGACACCGGTCTTCGTACGGGCGAAGGCGGCGATGTCGGAGTCGTTCATGTGGACGCAGTGCGCCATCCACACGTCCTCGCCGAGCCAGCCGGTGGACTCGAAGTAGTCGGTCGGACCCATGCCGAACAGCTCCTTGCAGAACTGCTCCTCCTCGACGGTCTCCGAGCCGTGGGTGTGCAGCCGCACCCCGAGTCGGCGGGCCAACTCCGCGCCCTCACGCAGGAGTTCGGTGGAGACGGAGAAGGGCGAGCAGGGGGCCACGGCCACCTGGGTCATGGCGTCGAAGGAGGCGTCGTGGTGCTCGTCGACGGTCGCCTCGGTCGCGGCGAGGGCGCCTTCGAGGGTCTCGACGGCGAAGTCCGGGGGCAGGCCGCCGTCCTTCTCGCTGCGGTCCATGGAGCCGCGGGCGAGGGTGAAGCGGACACCCATTTCGCGGGCGGCGCGGATGATGGCGCCGGACAGGTCGCCGGAGTCCTTCGGGAAGACGTAGTGGTGGTCCATCGCGGTGGTGACACCACCGCGGGCCATCATCGCGAGGGAGCCCTGCGCGGCCGAGTACACCATCGGCTCGTCGATGCGCGCCCAGGTCGGGTACAGCGCGACGAGCCAGTCGAAGAGGTTGTGGTCCGTGGCCAGGCCCCGGGTGATCCACTGGTAGTAGTGGTGATGGGTGTTGACCAGGCCGGGGGTCACCAGGTGGCCTGAGGCATCGACACGGCGTACGACGTTCTCCAGGCCCTCGGGGGCCTTGCCCGCGCCGAGCGACTCGATCCGGTTGTCGGCGATGACGACGTAACCGCTCGCGTATTCGGTGTCGTTGGCGTCGACGGTCGCGATCGAACAGTTCTCGATGACGGTGCGCTGGGCTGCTGCCATGATTCGTCCTTTTCGCTCAGTGGACTGTGTGGAGTGGGCACGGCAGGACCCCGGGATTTGAGTGCCGCGGCCCGCACAGGCGGGCCGCGGGTGCCGCAACGGGAGTTGATCAGAGGTTGGTGAGGTCCACCGGGATCCTCGGCTCGCAGCCGTCCCGCAGGATGGTCGCCTCGATCAGGCCGTAGGGGCGGTCGGCGGCGAAGTACACCTCGTTGTCGTTCTTCAGCCCGAAGGGCTCCAGGTCGACCAGGAAGTGGTGCTTGTTCGGCAGCGAGAAGCGGACCTCGTCGATCTCGCTGTGGTTCTCGATGATCCGCGAACCCATCTGGTACAGGGTCTGCTGGAGCGAGAGCGAGTACGTCTCGGCGAAGGCCTGGAGCATGTGCTTCTTCACCTGCTGGTAGGAGTCCTCCCAGTGGGGCATCCGCTGCTCGTCGTCGGTCCAGTTGAACCGCCAGCGGGCCGAGACCTGGGTGGCCAGAATGCGGTCGTAGGCCTCCGGGAGCGTCGTGTACTTGTCCTTGACGTAGCCCCAGAACTCGGAGTTCGTCGAGTTCATCACGACGAGGTCCTTGAGGCCGGAGACGACCTCCCACGACGAACCGTCGTACGTGATCTGCGTGAGCCGGGTCTCCTGGCCCTTGCGCACGAACGAGTGCTTGGCCTCGTCCGCGCCGATGAGCCGGGAGTCGGCGTCGGACGCCTCGATCCGCTCCCAGGCGTACTCCTCGATGCGGATCCGGGCGGTCTTGATCGGCTCCTGCGAGGTCACGAAGTGCCGCGCCAGGTGGATGCCGAACTGCTCGGCCGACTCGATGCCGTGCTCCTTGGCGAACGCGTACACCGTGTTCTTGGTGGTGTCGGTCGGCAGCACGTTGGTGTTGGAGCCGGAGTAGTGGACCTCGTCCATGTCGCCGGAGAGCGCGACCGAGACGTTCAGGTCCTTGATGTGGTGGGTGGTGCCGTCCCGCGTGATCTTCACGACTCGGTTCTCGGCCTTGCCGTACTGGTTCTGTCCCAGGATCACAGGGTGGGCAGGGCGGGAATTGAGTGTCATTTAGCTAGCTCCCTCGGTATACGGAGTAGCCGAACGGGTTGAGCAGCAGCGGCACGTGGTAGTGCTCCCCGGGGTTGACGGCGAAGGTGATCGCCACCTCGGGGAAGAACACGGCACCGCTGTCCCGATTCGCGGGGGCGTCCTGCTGCGCATCGGCTTGCTTCTTCTCGGAATACGGCTCCACCGCGAAGTCGAGCCGTACGTGTGTGGTGCCCTCCGGCAGGGCCGGCAGGTCCTTGCACCGCCCGTCCGCGTCGGTCGCGGAGCCGCCGAGCGTCTGCCATGCGGCATCCCGGCCGCTTCGGGCGGAGAGCTCGACGGCGACGCCCTCGGCGGGGCGGCCGACGCTGGTGTCCAGGATGTGCGTGGACACGGAAGCGGTGGTGCTCGTACTCATGGTCAGGCGTCCTCTTCGACGAGTCGGGCCAGTCGGATGCGGTTGATCTTGCCCAGCTCGGTGCGGACGATCTCTCGCTCCCGCTCCGGCGAGTTCCCGATCCGCTCCTTGACCGCGTCGCGCATCTGCTCGCCGGTCCGGCCGGTGGCGCAGATGAGGAAGACATGGCCGAACCTGTCCTGGTAGGCCAGGTTCAGTTCGAGCATCTCCGCCCTGAGCTCCTCGGAGGCGCCGGCCATGCCGCGCTGCTCCCGCGCTGAGGTCGGGTCGCCCGGCTTGGGTCGGCCGATCGGCGGGTGCCCGGCCATCGCCTCCGCGAGGTCCGCCGCGGTCAGCTCGGCCATGGCGGCATCGCTGGTCGCGTAGAGATCGTCAACGGTGGCGTACGGGCGGGCGGCGAGCAGCCGCTTCGCCCATGCCGTGGCGGCGCACGCGTCGTGGAGGGCGCCGAGGGCCGCGTGCTCCTCCAGAACGTTGAACCGGGCCAGGCCCGGGGGCGTGGAAGTCGACGTCACGGGTGCCTCCGTGGCCGCGAAGGGCCTTCGTGCTGAACGGGCTGCCGTCAGCTAACGCCTCGACGCCACATCACGTCAACACTTTGTTGAAAATTCGGGGTAACAAACCCGCGGCGCTCAGCTGTCCTTCTCGCGGTTGAGGTAGTTGTAGACCGTGAAGCGGCTGACGCCGAGGGCGCTCGCCACGGTCTCCACGCCGTGCCGTACGGAGAAGGCGCCGCGCGCCTCGAGTATCCGTACGACCTTCTGCTTGGCCTTGCGGTCCAGCTCGGCCAGCGGCTTGCCCTGCTTGCGCTCCATGGCGGCCAGGATGTGGTCGAGGGAGTCCGCGAGCTGGGGCAGGCGTACGGCGACCGCGTCGACGCCCTCCCAGGAGAGCACGACATCGTCGGGGCCGGCCTCGTCGGGCGGGAGCATCTCGCCGCCCATGGCGTCGACCAGCGGCTTCACGGCAGTGATGAAGGGCTCGTCGCCGGTGCCGGTCACTCGGCGCCCTCCCCGATCACGTTGACCTGCAGCGAGATCCGGGTGGCGCCGGCCTCCAGGGTCTTGCGCAGCAGGGCGTCCACGGCGGTCAGGACCGCGTCGGCGCCGCCCTCCGCCGTGTTGCCGAACGGACCGACGTCCACCGCGTCCAGCTCGGCCGCCTCGACGACCTCGCGGGCGACCAGCGCGTGCGCGGGTGCCTCGTCGAGGTTGAAGGGCTCGGTCGTGAACTCCACTCTCAGTCGCACTGCGCCACCAGAACACCTCTCTGACCTGCACTTTTACCCAGATCACCCAGCATGAGGGCACATCAGGGCACAACACGGAGGCACCGACCGACTGCTCACAGCCACGATGCACCGCAGGCCGATCAATTTCACGACGACGGAGCCGGTTCGCCCGTCACGAGGCGACCATAACCGACCAGCGCATGCCTCCGCGCTCAACAAGGAGATCCGCCGCCGCACCGACGACGTCGGGTCGGTGCCGTCGGGGGACCACCCCTGCATCCTGCAGGTGACCGCGCACCGTCTCCGGTTCGGTCATGGGCCGCCGGCCTGCCAGGACATGGCCTCAGCGTTCGGGCCGGACCCGGTGCCGGCCTGGGTGGAGGCACGGCGGTCGAAGGTGGAACGCCTGGTCACGCGCAGCCGGCCGGCCGAGCCCGCGCCGGGCCGGCTCACGCTCGCGAAGGCTGTGGCCGGGCCAGGCGGCGGGTGCGCAACAGGTGGATGTTCTCCAGCTCCGGAAGCAGTTGCTTGCCCGAGAGCGCGAGTTCGACTGTCGTCACCCGCTCCCTGTGAGACCCCCGGGATCATGGGCCCGGGGGTTCTTTGTTGTCGGTCAACGGCACTTGTGGGCGTGGCACTTGGGGCGGGTCGTCGGAGCGCCCGGCGTGGGTGCGGTCGTGGTGGTCGTCTTCTTGCCGGTCTTGCCGCCCCGCTTGCCGGGGGACGCGGACGCGGAGGGCGTGGGAGCGCCGGGCTCGTCGGTGCCGTGGCCGAGGGTGGCGGGCGTGGGGAAGGGGGCGTCGGGCAGGCCGGCGAGGGCGTCGCGCATGTACTGGGTCCAGATGTCGGTGGGGATGTCACCGCCGAACACCTTCTGCAGACCACCGACGCCCACCAGGGATTGCAGCTCCGGGTGGTTCGCGTCCTCCCGGAAGAGGACGACGGAGGTGGCGAGCTGCGGGGTGTAGCCGATGAACCAGGCCGACCGGTAGTCGTCGGTGGTTCCGGTCTTGCCTGCAGCGGTCCTGCCGAGAGCCTGGGCCTTGGTGCCGGTGCCCCGGGCGATGACGCCCCGGAGCACGTCGGTCACGTTGTCGGCGAACGGCGCGGGCAGGGCCCGCACGGGGGTGGGGGCGGTGAAGCCGGACAGTGCCGAGCCGTTGTGGGTCACCTTGGTCACCGAGTACGGGGCGGCCTGCATTCCGGAGGCGGCGAAGGTCCCGTAGACACTCGCCATCCGTATGGCACTCGGTGTCGAGGTGCCGATGTAGAAGCCGGCGCTGGGGGCGGCGAGGCTGTCCGGGCGCAGGCCGAGGGTTTCGGCCGTCCTCGCCACGTTCCCGTAGCCGACGTCCTCTCCCAGCTGCACGTACGGCGTGTTGACCGACTCCTCCATCGCCTTGCGCAGGGAGATGTAGCCCCAGCGCTGGTCGGTGTCGTTGTGCTGGTGGAGGAGGCCGGTGGGGTCCTTGGGGTCGGCGACGTAGTTGCCCTGCTGGTCCTTGATCCGGATGCCGTCGTCCCCGTCGAACTTGCTGGCCGGGGTGATCGACTCCGGGGACCTGCCGGGTTGCAGCACGGCTCCGTGCTGCAGTGCGGCGGCGAGGACGACGGGTTTGAAGGTCGAGCCCACCGGGACGCCGGAGGTGTCGGCGTTGTCCGAGTAGTGGGCGTGGTCGAAGCCGGGGCCTCCGTAGACGGCGAGGATCCGGCCGGTCGTGGGTTCCACCGAGGCGGCTCCGACCTGGACGTCCCGGTCGACCGACCGGTGGGCCGGGTCGAGGCGTTGCCCCCGCACCTTGGCGACGGCTCTGGCCAGTTCCGCCGTCTTCTTCCGGTCGAAGGTGGTGTGGATCTGGTAGCCACCCCGGCTCAGGCTGCTGTCGGTGATCGTCGGGTCGTGTGCCTCGATGTACGACCTGGCGAGTTGGACCAGGTAACCGGTCTCGCCCGTGAGCCCCGCACCGGGGGTCCACTTCCTGGGAGCGGGGAATCCGGCGGCCGCGTACCGTGCCCGCTGCCCGGGCGTGAGTCTGCCGGTCTTCACCATCCGGTCGAGCACCCAGGACCATCGGGCTTCCGCCCGCGCCCTGGCCGCGGGGTCGGAGTCCACGTGCTGGAAGAGACTCGGCTCGTTGACCGCCGCGGCGAGGAAGGCTCCCTGGCTCACGTCGAGCTTCTCCACCGGGAGGTTGTAGTACATGCGGGCCGCGGCCTGGATGCCGTTGGCCTGACGGCCGAAGAAGCAGGTGTTCAGATATCCCTGGAGGATCCGGTCCTTGGACATGACGGCGCCGATCTTGGTGGAGATCAGCAGTTCCTTGAACTTGCGTGAGACCGTCTGCGACTGATCCAGGTAGGTGTTCTTGACGAACTGCTGGGTGATCGTCGATCCGGACTGGACGGAGCCGCCCTCGGCCATGTGGACGACGGCGCGGGCGATTCCCTGGGGGTCGATACCCGGGTCGGTGTAGAACGAGGCGTTCTCCGCGGCGATGAAGTCCCCCTGCACATCGGCGGGTACCTGCGAGAGCGACACGTTCTGCCGGTTGACGCTGCCGTCGGTCGCCAGGACCGTGCCGTTGGACCAGTAGTAGACGTTGTTCTGCAGCAGTGCCGTGGGATTGGGGTCGGGGATGGTGACCGTGGCGTAGGCATAGCCGACGGCCGCTGCCGTGCCGCCGAAGAAGAGCAGGAAGAGCGCGAGCAGTTGGCGCACCGACGGCAGCCAGCGGCGCAGGCCCGCCCTGCCTCGGCGCGGGTAGTCGAGCCAACGTTTCTTCTGCGGCGCCCTTCGACGTGAGGGCCGGCCGCCCATGCCACGGTCACCCCCGGCACGCGTGCCGCTGTCGTTGCGCTGCGGCGGTCGGCGCCGGCGTCCGCTCATGGGCTCTGCTCACTCTCCTCTCAGCTCGGTGGGGATCACTACCGCTCGGTCGGCTCAGTACAACTGCCCTGTCTCGTACGGCGACGGCTGCTGGTGGGGGTCGTACGGCACCCACTGCGGCAGTCCGGCGTCCTGCGGAGGGAGGTAGTCGCCGGGCGCCTCCGCGGCCACCGGGGCCACCGCGCCCACCGGGGCCCGCAGGCTGCCGTACCGCTCCATGCGCTGCCACCGCAGCCGTGAGCCCGACACGGCGGTGAAGACGGACTGGATCACCACCAGGTACATCAGCTGCCGGTGGACGAACTGCTGCAGCGGCAGGCTCCACAGCGGGCCCGGGCGTTCTCCGTCCAGGCGGAACGCGTACAGGCCCATCAGGAGCTGCAGGAGCAGGTAGGCGAGCCACAACCCGATGATCCGGACCGGGTCGAGGAAGACCAGCCCGTACAGGGCGAAGACGTCCACGACGGGTGCGAGCAGGGGCAGCAGTACCTGGAAGAGCAGCAGATAGCCCAGGCCCCGACGGCCCAGTTTTCCTCCCGCATCGCGCTGCACCAGCGCGCCGCGGTGCTTCCACATCGCCTGCAGGGTGCCGTAGCACCAGCGGTACCGCTGCCGCCACAGGGCACTCAGTGACGCGGGCGCCTCGGTCCAGGCCACCGCGCCCTCCTCGTACACCACGCGCCAGCCGTCGCGGCACAGCGCCATGGTGAGGTCGGTGTCCTCGGCGAGGGTGGTGTCACTGACGCCGCCGAGGTCGAGCAGAGCCCGGCGGCGGAACGCGCCGACCGCTCCGGGGACGGTCGGCATGCATTCGGCGAGGTCGAACAGGCGGCGGTCGAGGTTGAAGCCGACCACATACTCGATGTGCTGCCAACGGCCAAGGAGACCACCACGGTTGACGACCTTGGCGTTGCCCGAGACGGCGCCCACGCGGGGGTCGGCGAAGGGCTGCACGATCGTGCGGACGGTGTCGGATTCGAAGACCGTGTCGCCGTCGACCAGGACCACCAGGTCGCAACTGGCGGCGGCGAGACCGGCGTTGAGCGCGGCGGGCTTGCCCGCGTTCGGCTGCCGGATCACCCGCACCGGCAGGTGGAGCGACTCCACCAGGTCGGCGGTCCCGTCGGTGGAACCGTCGTCCACCACGATGATCTCCACCGGATGGTCCGAGGCGAGCAGTGAGCGTACGGCCGCCTCGATGCCGGCGCTCTCGTTGTACGCGGGGACGACGACACTTACCGGCTCGGTCACCGGCGGCCCCCAGGAATGGCCGCGGCGCCTCTTGCGCAGGCGTCGGTGCCGCCGGGCGGCGATCAGTACGACGGCAGCGCGCAGCACACTGATCGCTCCGGCCGCGTACATCAGCACGCCCAGCAGCCACACGATCCAGTCGCCGCCCCGCAGCACCTTGATCAGGGCCAGCCCCTGCAGATGGTCGCCGAGCCCGGCGGGCTGGACGGGCGCGGCCATGCCGACCGCGTCGCCGACCGTCGCGAACCGGAATTCCTTCGCCTTGAGCCGTGGGACCAGAGCGCTCAGCGCGGCGACGGTCTGTGACCGGTCGCCGCCGCCGTCGTGCATCAGCACGATCTGCCCGGCGTGGCCATGCGGTGTCGCATCGGCGAGGATGCGGTCCGCACCGGGGCGCCGCCAGTCCTCGGCGTCCTGGGTGGAGAGCACCGTGACATAGCCCGCCGCGTCGGCCTGTCTGAGGACGGACCAGTCGGCGTCGTCCAACGCGTCGTTCCTCGAGGAGAACGGCGGCCTCAGCAGTGCGGTGGTGACGCCCGCGGCGCCGGCCACCGCCAACTGCGTCTCGCGCAGCTCCAGAGAACGCTGCCACGGGGCGAGACGGGCCAGGTCGGGATGGGTGAAGGTGTGGATGCCGATCTGGTTGCCGTCGGCGATGATCCGGCGGACCAGCTCCGGGTGGTCGACGACCTCGGTGCCGACGACGAAGAAGGTCGCGTGCACATGGTTGCGGCGCAGCACGTCCAGGATCCGTGGCGTCCAGACGGGATCGGGCCCGTCGTCGAAGGTGAGCGCGACGGTGCGGGCCTTCACGCGGGCGGTGTGCGCGGAGGTGGCGGCGTTCGCGATCACCGGGCCGCCCTGGGCCACCCCGCTGGGTACCGCGTCGCTCCGGCCACGGGCGCCGGTCACGTCGTCCGATGCGATCCCGAACATGTGATGGGTGTAACCCTGCAGCAGGAGGGCCGTCGCCAGGGTCACCGCCAGCACGCTCAGCAGCAGCCAGTGGGTGCGGGGCGTGATCCGGCGGGTACGGCTGTGACGGTGAGCTGGAGCGTTGCGGCGTCGGCGATCGGTCACGTCAGGGCCTTGCGTCACTTCACGGGGTGGTGGGACGAGCCGAGGGCGCGCCCCTTGGAGGTGGGGGTGGCGGCCTGGTTCGGCTTGGTGGTCCGGGTGGGCGTCGCGGTGGGCCCGGACGTGGCCGCAGGGGCGGTGGAAACCGCCGACCGCCGGGGGACGCCGGGGGTCTGCCGCAGCGCGGGGCCGGCCTTCTTCCGCGCAGTGGTGGGGCTCGTGCTCTCTCCGGAGTGCCCGGAGTCGGGTGCGGTCGCCCGGGGCGCGGTCGGGTGCGGGGAGTCCGGCTGCGGGACGAACGGAGAGCTGATGCTGGGGCCGCCCAGCATCGTGCTGATCAGCAGGGCGACGTAGCCGCCGGCGGGGATCGCCAGCAGCCGGGCGGCGCGGAGCACACGGCGCTGGCGTCGCCCCGAGGAGTCTACGAAGACGGGCCGCACCGACTGTCCTGCGTGCGTGTCCGATTCCGGAACGGGGTGGCCGGCCGTGTCGAACCGCGGGAGCGGCACGGTGAGGACATCGCCATGGGCAGAGTCCCATGCCGTCGTGGCCGGGTCCGGTCCGGCGGCGTGAGGATGCGTGCCGGCGGCACAGGGATGCGTTCCAGTGGCGTACTCGTAGCCGTAGGCATACTGCCCGGCGCCGCCGTACGGATCCTCGCCGTACGACCCGCCGTCTTCGTCCGTCCACTGCACGAGTCGTGCTCCCTGTCCCCGGCCGACCGACGCGGCCGTCCGCATGGAAAGAGCGAACGCGGCCGGAAGTGTTACACCTCCGCCCGGTGTGTGGGGGCGGCCGAAACCCCATGGGTGAGGGGGGTTTCGGCCGCCCCGTCCCTCTCCGTGCCGCTCACGGGGGGAGACCTGAGCGGCACGGAGAGGGGTCAGGGGAGTGGTCGATCGCGATGCCTGCATACGGCCGGGCGGTCATCCTTGGCCCGTCCGGCGCGGGCTCGGTACTCATGGAGCGCACGGCCGGCGCGAAACGTCACCCGGCCGGGAGGTGCCCGCCGCACACCGCCGTCCCGGCACCGCCGGACGTGGGGCGCCGACGAGCTGTGAAGGATGCGCTGTGCGTTGTGACACTTCTGTGAGGACGCGCGCTGGTCACCATGGGGGCGTCGATGCGACCGGAGCACGGCGGACGGCATGGACGAGCCATGAAACCCGCTGCGAACGAGGAAAGTCTTGGGCCAGGTACGGCAACCCCGCCGCGTGCAGGCGTACGACAGGGAACTGGGCGCGGCAGTCGCGCGGGCCCAGGATGGTGACGAGACCGCTTTCGCGGTCGCCTACCGGATCGTGCAGCCGGGCCTGCTCGGCTACCTGCACGGTCTCGTCGGCAACGACGCAGAGGACGTGGCGTCCGACGCCTGGCTGGTGATAGCCCGCGACCTCGGACGTTTCAAGGGCGACGGGGCCGGGTTCCGCGGCTGGACGGTGACGATCGCCCGGCACCGGGCACTGGATCATCTGCGCCGGCAGCGGGTACGGCCCCGGGCGGGCGGGACCGAACAGGACGTACTGGACCTGCCCGGCCCGCACAGCACCCATGAACAGGCCCTGGAGTCGCTCTCCACCGAACAGGCCCTGGAACTGGTCCGCGGGCTGCCGCGGGACCAGGCCGAGGCCGTACTCCTGCGGGTCGTCGTCGGCCTGGACGGCCCCGCCTCCGCACGTGTCCTCGGCAAGCGCCCGGGAGCGGTGCGCACTGCCGCACACCGGGGCCTGAAACGCCTCGCCCGCCAGTTGGGCGTCGACAGCGAGGCGAAAGAGGGTGTGACGGATGAGGCCGCCCGGACGCTGGGGGGAGTCGGTACGACAACGGCGGCGACAGCAGGCCGACAGACGGGCACCAGGGCTCGGCACGCGGAACGGATCGACCCTGTCGGACAGGAGCGGAAGCGGACATGGGTGAACGGCTGAGCGGCAACGGAGTCCCGGGCCGTCGACGTCTGCACCCCCGCGACGCCGTGTCCGGCCCGTGGGACGTGCGTGACCCCGCCGCGCTGGAAACGGTGCTGGCCCTCGCCCTGCGCGGAGGCGCTCTCGACCCCGAGGCCGAGAAGCAAGCCCTGGCCGCCTTCCGGACCGCGCACGGCGCGGGCGCGCACCGTGCGCGTACCCGGCACCGGGACGACTGGCGGCTGCCCGCGGAGCGGCGGGTCGGGCGCCCTGTGAAGATGACGTTCGGCGTGGTGTTCGCCGGCTTCGCCCTGGGCGGTGTCGCGGTCGCGGCCATCGGTTCCGCCGGCTCGTCCACGGACGGTGCCGGTACCGGCCGGGGGACCCCACACTCGTCGACGCTCGCCCCGGGCAGGCCGGGCGATGAAGCCCCCTCGGCGTCCTCCGGCGGCCCAGGACCGGCGGACGGCTCCGGCCCCGCCCAGGACACCGAAGCCCACTGCCGCGCCTACGAACAGGTCGAGGAGCGAGGTCAGGCGCTCGACGCGAGGGCCTGGCGGCAACTCGTCGTCTCCGCCGGCGGGAAGGACAAGGTCGCCGCGTACTGTTCGGAGCAGCTCGCACGGGCGACGGCCGCGCCGGGCACGCCGTCCGGCACGGGCAGAGCCGGCGAGGCCACCGCAACGGCCGGCAACGGCGCGGCGGGGAACACCGGCGCCCCCGCCAACGGCGCTTCAGGCAACCCCGGCGGCCCGGACGACACCGCCGGGAACGGCAAGGCAAGCGGCGGCCAGGGCAGCGGGAAGCACCATTAGCCCCCATTGGCCCCGGACCCGTCGGCCCGGCCGTACGCCGTCCGGGGTGTGCCGAGAGCTTGGGGCACGCGTTTTCGGGCAGGTCTCGCCGTCACGACCTCCCCTTCCGCAGGAAGCCCCGCAGCCGCCGCTCCGGCCAGGTGTTGATCACGTCGTCCTTGGTGAGCCAGCCGCGCTGGGCGGTGCCGATGCCGTAGCGCATGTGGGCCAGGTGCGGTACGGCGTGGGCGTCGCTGTCGACGGCGAACTTCACGCCGTGCCGCCGGGCCCGCAGGATGTCCTCGTCGCGCAGGTCGAGGCGGTCGGGGTGGGCGTTGATCTCCAGCGCGGTGCCGGTGCGGGCGCAGGCGGCGAAGATCGCGTCCAGGTCGGCGTCGATGCCGGGCCGCTTGCCGATGATGCGGGTGGTGGGGTGGCCGATGATGTCGACGTACGGGTTCTCGCAGGCCCGCACGATGCGCCGGGTCAGTGCCCGGCGGTCCTGGTGGAAGTGCGAGTGCACGGAGGCCACGCAGAGGTCGAACCCGGCGAGGAACTCCTCCGGCCAGTCCACCTCGCCGTCGGGGCCGATGTTCAGCTCGGTGCCGTGCAGCAGCCGCAGGCCGCCGCGCCTGCCGCGGGTGGCGTAGGTGCCGTCGAGTTCGCGTACGCGCTCGCGCTGGGCGAGCATCCGCTCGTCCGTCATGCGCTGCATGGCCATGTCCGGCGCATGGTCGGTGACCGCGTAGTAGGCGTAGCCGCGCGCGGCGGCCGCCTCGGCCATCTCCTCCAGCGGGGCGAGCCCGTCGGTGAGGTCGGTGTGGGTGTGCAGATCGCCGCGCAGGTCGGCCTCGGTCACCAGGTCGGGCAGTTCGTCGCGCAGCCCGGCCTCGATCTCCCCGCGGTCCTCGCGGAGCGTGGGCGGGATCCACGGCAGCCCGAGCCGGGCGTACACCTCCTCCTCCGTCTCGGAGACGATCTTCTCGCCGCTCTCGACGTCGAAGAGCCCGTACTCGGAGAGCTTGAGCTTGTGGTGCACGGCCCGCTCGCGGGTGCGGATGTTGTGGGCCTTCGAGCCGGTGAAGTACTGCAGCGCCGCGCCCCAGGAGTCCGGCGGTACGACGCGCAGGTCGACGTTGAGGCCCTTGCTGGTGCGCACCGACGTCTTCTTCTCGCCCTGTCCGATGACCTCGGTGACGTACGGCAGCCCGGTGAACGCCCGCATGATCGGTGCCGACTTCTCGGCCGCGGCGAGGATGTCGATGTCGCCGATCGTCTCCCGGACCCGGCGCAGCGATCCGGCATACGCGCACCGCAGGCAGCCCTTGACCGCGGACAGCGCGGTGACGATGTCGTCGGCGAGTTCCATGGCGACGTCGAGCTGGACGCGTCCGCCGGCCGACTGCAGGAGCTCGATGCCGTGGAGGATGTTCTCCTCGGTCTTCGGCCCGAAGCCCTTCAGGTCGCGCAGCCCTTCCTCGTGGATGGCGTCGGCGAGTTCGTCGACCGAGGAGATGCCGAGCTCCTCGTACACGGTCAGGGCCTTCTTGGGGCCGAGCGTGGGGATGGCCGTGAGGCGCCGAACCCCGGCGGGGATCTTCGCGCGCAGTTCCTCCACGGCGGACACGCTGCCGTTGTCGAAGTACTCGAGGACCTTCTGGGCGATCGACTTCCCGACGTTCGGGATCTGCTGGAGGCCCTTGAGGTCGAGCGTGGAGACGTCGGCGTGGTGGCCGCCGACCGACCGGGCAGCCTTCTCGTAGACGCGTGCCTTGAACGCGTCTCCTCCGGTGATCGAGATCAGGTCCGCGTACTCCTGGAGCAGCGCGGCGACCTCGTCGTTGGACCGGGCCACGCCTTCAGGGTAGGGCCTGTCCGGCGGATCAGGTCGGCTGCAAGAAACAGCACGACCCCGCGACGCCGACATGATCCGCCGGCCAGGCCCTCAGCACACCGACGGACGTGCCGCCCGTCCCCGTAGAGCAGTCGAGAGCAGCTCACAGGGAGGGGATCGGGACGTGGCAGGGCAGAGGGTCAGACGCGTCAGGGGTACGGCGGTCGCGGCGGCGGCGATGGCGGCGCTCACGGCGTCGCAGGCACCGGGGGCGGCCGAGGCGCGGGCCACCGTGGCGACTCGGGAGACCGCGGAGCACGGGCCGAGCGTGTCCGGTGACACTCCGTACCGCACGGATCTTCCACCGCTCACGCGCAGGCACAAGGGCACGGACGCGGGAACGGGCACGGCGTCGGTGACCGGCGGCGCGGTGCCCGCCACCGTCTTCGCCGCCTACCGGAACGCCGAGACCGAGCTCGCGCGCAGCGAACCCGGCTGCGGACTGCGCTGGCAGCTGCTGGCCGCGATCGGCCAGGTGGAGTCGGGGCAGGCGGGCGGCGGCCGGGTGACCTCGGACGGTACGACGGTGACGCCGATCCTGGGTCCACGGCTGGACGGCGGCGCCTTCGCCGTCGTACGGGACACGGACGGTGGGGCCTACGACGGGGACGCGGTGTACGACCGCGCGGTCGGGCCGATGCAGTTCATCCCGTCGACCTGGGCACGCTGGGGCACCGACGGCAACGGCGACGGGCGGGCCGACCCGGACAACGTCTTCGACGCGGCGCTCGCCGCCGGGCGGTATCTGTGCGCGGGTGGACGAGATCTGTCCGACCCCGCCGGGCTGGACCAGGCGGTTCTCGGCTACAACCACTCGGCGGCGTATCTGCGGACGGTCAGCGCCTGGTACGCGTATTTCCTGGAGGGGCATCGGGTGGTGCCGGACGGCTCCGGCTCCGTGACGCCGGCCGCGCGGTCCTCGGAGCATCCGACGCCGTCGCGGCCGAAATCCACGCCGGAGCCGAAACCGACCCCGACGCACCGCCCCAGTACCTCCCCGTCGCCCACGCCGGCCTCTGCGACGCCCGCCAACTCCCCTACGGCGCCCGGGAAAACGTCGCAGCCCCTCGCCCCCACACCCGTCCCGACCATCGACCTCCCCGTCGGTGACCTGCTGCCCAGCACCGGCCTGTGACCAGTAACAGCGCGGACTCGATGGCCTCCACCCCCTCCACAACCGCGGCTACCCGGCGGTAATGTCGCCACCCGCCGGACCGGGACAAGACCGGCGGGTGAGCGCGAAGGGGCCCTCATGGCGACGGACATGCCTGCGGAGATACGGGCAGACGAGCGTTGGCAGCGGATGTGGAGCCACCGCGAGCAGCTGCTCAAGGTGGCTCGGCGCCGGTCGATGAGCCTCGAGGACGCCGAGGACGCGGTGCACGAGGCGATGCTGCGCGCGGCGGAGCGCCCGGATCTGGACGACGAGCGGCTCGGTGCCTGGCTGACGACGGTCACGATGCGGCTGTGTGTGGACCGGTACCGGCAGGTCAACCGCGAGGCCGAGGTGCACAGCAGGCCCACGCTCGTCGCGCCGGGGCCCGTGCCTGTCGAGGAGGCCGTGTGCGACCGGGCCGAGGCCAAGTGGCTGGCCGTGCGCAGCGGGGAGCTGCCGGCCCGGCAGGCGGAGGCGCTGCGGCTGAAGTCTCAGGACCTGGACGTGAGCCAGGTCGCCGTGCGGATGGGGTTGAGCTACCGCACGGTCGAGTCGCTCCTGGCCCGGGCCCGGCGGACCCTGCGGAACTCGCTGGCCGCGACGCTCGGCTTCGCCCTGTTCCTGTTCGGACGGGGGCGCCTCAAGGCCGGCGGCAAGGCGCAGGCGGTGGCGGTCGCGTCGACCGCGGCGACGCTCGCGGTGGCCGGGTTCGTGCTGCCGTACGCGCTGGACATGGGCGGCAGCGGGCCGACGGCACCGCGGCCGTCCGTGGCCCCTGGCACGGGCGCCCTGCGGACCGACGCCACCGGCACGACCCGCGCCCGGCAGTCGCCCGAGCCCTCGTCCACGACGGCCACTCCCCGAGCGGCCGGGGCGCCCGGCGACGGGGCTCCGGTGGTGCCGCTGTCCGTGCCGCCCCTGCCGGAGGTGTCGGTGTCCGCGCCGGAGGTCCCGAAGGTGCCCGGGGTGTCAGGGGTCCCCACGCTGCCGAAGGTGACGGATCTGCCCGACCTGTCGGCCGTCCCGACCGAGTCGGCCGTCCCCGCCGTGCCGTCCGTCTCGCTCCCCACCCCCACCTTGAGCGCGCTCCCCTCGGTCCCGTAACCCGCTCGAAAAAAATCCGCTTCCCCCGCGACGGACGCCCCGCCCCTCCCCGTAGAGCAGGTGTCGGAGCTGCTCCACGGGCCGAGAGGTGGACCGGATGGGTGTCGAGATCTGTGTGGAAGGGCTGACCAAGTCCTTCGGTCACCAGGTCATCTGGCAGGACGTGTCGCTGACGCTGCCCGCCGGGGAGGTCTCGGTCATGCTCGGCCCCTCGGGCACGGGCAAGTCGGTGTTCCTCAAGACGCTCGTCGGGCTGCTGAAGCCGGACCGGGGCTCCGTGAAGATCGCCGGCCGGGACATCACCCGGCTGCGCGAGCACGAGCTCTACGAGGTGCGGAAGCTGTTCGGCGTGCTGTTCCAGGACGGCGCCCTGTTCGGCTCGATGAACCTGTACGACAACATCGCCTTCCCGCTGCGCGAGCACACCCGCAGGTCCGAGAGCGAGATCCGGCGCATCGTGCTGGAGAAGATGGACATGGTCGGGCTGATCGGCTCGGAGGGGAAGCTGCCCGGCGAGATCTCCGGCGGTATGCGGAAGCGGGCCGGGCTGGCGCGCGCCCTGGTGCTGGACCCCGAGATCATCCTCTTCGACGAACCCGACTCCGGTCTCGACCCGGTCCGCGTCGCCTATCTCAACCAGCTCATCGTCGACCTCAACGCCCAGATCGACGCGACCTTCCTGATCGTCACGCACGACATCGCCTCGGCCCGCCAGGTCCCGGACAACATCGGCCTGTTGTTCCGCCGCGAGCTGGTCATGTTCGGGCCGCGCGAGGAGCTGCTGACCAGTGACGAGCCGGTCGTGCGGCAGTTCCTGAACGGCCGGATGCAGGGCCCGATCGGCATGGCGGAGGAGAAGGACGCCGCGCAGGTCGAGCAGGAACTGGCCGCGCTCGGCGACGGCGAGCGCACACGGACCCCCGGCAGCCGGGCTCTGACTCCCCGCCTGCTGCCGGGCCCCGGCATCCTCCGCCCGCCCCGCTGGGAGGCGATCGCGCAGCGGGAGGCGGAGCTGCGGCACCGGAAGGTGGTGGCGGACGCATGAGCCTGTCGCCCACCGGGGCGCTGCGGCACACCGGGAACCTGTTCGCGATGGCGCTGGACGTCGTCCGGACCATGCCCCGACGGCCGTTCCAGGCAAGGGAGTTCATCCAGCAGGCCTGGTTCATCGCGAGTGTGACCATCCTGCCGACGGCTCTCGTGTCCATCCCCTTCGGCGCGGTCATCGCGCTGCAGATCGGCAGCCTGACCCGCCAGCTCGGCGCACAGTCGTTCTCCGGGGCCGCCTCGGTGCTGGCGGTGCTGCGGGAGGCCTCGCCGATCGTGACCGCACTGCTGATCGCGGGTGCGGGCGGGACGGCGATCTGCGCGGACCTCGGGGCGCGGAAGATCCGTGAGGAGATCGACGCGATGCAGGTGCTGGGCATCGATCCCATCCACCGGCTGGTCGTGCCGCGGGTGCTGGCGTCGATGGTGGTGGCGGTGCTGCTCAACGGCCTGGTGTCGGTGGTCGGGGTGGCCGGCGGCTACTTCTTCAACGTCGTTCTGCAGAACGGCACTCCGGGCGCCTATCTGGCCTCCTTCACCACGCTCGCCCAGCTCTCCGACCTGTGGGCGGCCGAGATCAAGGCGCTGGTGTTCGGGGCGATCGCGGCGATCGTCGCCTCGTACAAGGGACTTACCGCGAAGGGCGGGCCGAAGGGTGTGGGCGACGCGGTGAACCAGTCGGTGGTGATCACCTTCATGTTGCTGTTCGTGACGAACTTCGTGATGACCGCGGTGTACTTCCAGGTCGTCCCGCAGAGGGGCTGAGGCATGGCGCTGTTGAACCGCCTGGAGCAGTTGGGCGTCCAACTCTCCTTCTACGGACGCTCGTTGGCGTGGACGGGCCGCACCGTGCGCCGCTACAAGAAGGAGATCCTGCGGCTGCTCGCCGAGGTGAGCTTCGGCCGCGGGGCGCTCGCGGTGGTGGGCGGCACTGTGGGTGTCATCGCCTTCCTGTCCTTCTTCACCGGCACGGAGGTGGGCCTGCAGGGCTACGCCGCGCTCAACCAGCTCGGCACGTCCAACTTCGTGGCGTTCCTGTCGGCGTACTTCAACACCCGCGAGATCGCTCCCCTCGTCGCGGGGCTGGCGCTCTCGGCAACGGTCGGCGCGGGCTTCACCGCCCAGCTCGGCGCGATGCGCATCAGCGAGGAGACGGACGCCCTGGAGGTCATGGGCGTGCCCTCGCTGCCGTTCCTGGTGACCACCCGGATGATCGCCGGGTTCGTCGCCGTGATCCCGCTGTACGTGGTCGGGCTCCTGTCCTCGTACCTCGCCGCCCGCACGATCACCACCGGCTACTACGGGCAGTCGGCGGGCACCTACGACCACTACTTCTCCCAGTACCTGCCGCCGGTCGACGTGCTGTGGTCCTTCGGGAAGGTGCTGGTCTTCGCCGTCCTGATCATCCTCGTGCACTGCTTCTACGGCTATTACGCGAGCGGCGGCCCGGCGGGCGTCGGCGTCGCGGTGGGCCGTGCCGTGCGGACCTCGATCGTGGCCATCAACGTCCTTGACTTCTTCCTGTCGTTGGCGATCTGGGGCGCCAACACGACCGTGCGGATCGCGGGGTGAACGGTATGAGGGTGCTGAGACTGCGGTTGTACGGCGTCGTGTTCCTCGCCGTGCTCGCACTGCTGCTGTCGCTGTCCGTCGCCGTGTACCGGCAGGCGTTCACACCGGTCGTACGGATCAAGCTGGAGGCCGACAGCCTCGGCAACCAGCTCGACCCGCGGGCCGACGTCAAGCTGCGCGGGCTGCTGGTCGGCGAGGTGCGCGACGTGCACGCCGACGGGAGGAAGGCGACGCTCGACATCGCGCTCAAGCCGCAGTACGTCGAGTACATCCCGTCCGACGTGCACGCGCGCCTGCTGCCCAAGACGCTCTTCGGCGAGAAGTACGTCGATCTGGTCGTACCGGCCCGTTCCTCCGCCCGGCCCATCCGCGCCGGCGACGTCATCACCCAGGACCGCACCCGCGTCGGCATCGAGCTCCAGCAGCTGATGAACGACCTGCTGCCGCTGCTGCGGACCGTGCAGCCCGGCAAGCTCAACGCCACCCTCTCCGCGTTCGCCACCGCCCTCGAAGGCCGCGGCGACCGGATCGGCGACAACCTCACGCGCGTGGAGGCCTATCTGCACCGCCTCAATCCCCATCTGCCCTCCCTCACCGAGGACTTCGCCCGCCTGGCCGACGTCGCCGAGATCTACGGCGACGCG
The DNA here is from genome assembly GCF_053596855.1 of Streptomyces sp. NPDC001617. Lineage (NCBI taxonomy): Bacteria > Bacillati > Actinomycetota > Actinomycetes > Kitasatosporales > Streptomycetaceae > Streptomyces > Streptomyces sp. NPDC001617. The sequence continues at coordinate 10,955 of NZ_JBSFHA010000071.1, read as the reverse complement.
GCACCCGACCTCATGAACATCCTGCGCAACACCGTCACCACCAGCCGCACACTGGTCGAACAGCGGGACGATCTCGCCTCCGCGCTCACCACGACCGCGACCGCCGCCGGCACCGCGAACGACTTCCTCGACGCCGACGGCGACCGGCTGATCACCCTCGGCCGCGTCTCCCGCCCCACCCTCGAACTCTTCGCCCGCTACTCCCCCGAGTACCCCTGCCTCCTCGCCGGCCTGGTCCACGAGGAGCAGGCCTCCGAGCAGGCGTTCCGAGGCGGCACGATGCACATCACGCTCGAAGTCGTACGGCAGCAGGGGGCGTACGAGCCCGGCGAGGAGCCGCGCTTCGGCGACCGGTCGGGGCCCGACTGCCGCGATCTGCCGAACCCTTCGGTCCCCGCACCCGGCGTCCACCTCAACGACGGCTCGAAGAAGGGAAGTTCATCGGGACCGCTCGGCGTCTCCGCCACCCGGGCCGAGCAGAACGCCGTCGGCTCGCTCGTGTCGCCGGTGATGGGCGTGCCCGCCGACGAGGTGCCGCCGGTGGCGACGCTGCTGTTCGGGCCGATGGCGCGCGGGACGGCGGTGAGCGTCGCATGACCAGCACCGGAGCTCGGAGCACGGCTGCCCCGCTGATCAAGTTCAGCCTCTTCGCGCTGGTGACGATCGCGGCGACGGCCCTGCTCGCCGCGACCATCGTCAACGTCTCCTTCACCCCCCAGCACACGTACCGAGCCGTCTTCAGCGATGTCACGGGCCTGGAGAAGGGCGACGACATCCGCGTCGCCGGGGTGCGGGTCGGGGAGGTCGAGGGCATCCGGATCAAGGACCGGACGCTGGCGGAGATCAGCTTCAGCGTCGGCGCGGACCGGCCGCTGCTCACCAGTACGCACGCGGTCATCCGTTACCGGAACCTGGTCGGGCAGCGGTACGTCGCCCTGACCGAGGGCGCGGGCGACGGCACGCGGCTGAGGCCCGGCGCCACCATCCCGCTGAAACGCACCCAGCCCGCCCTCGACCTCAACGCGCTGCTGAACGGCTTCAAACCGCTGTTCGCCGCGCTCAGCCCGCAGGACGTCAACCAGCTCGCCACCGAGATCATCAAGACGTTGCAGGGCGAGGGAGGCACGGTCAACAGCCTTCTGGCGCACACCGCTTCGCTCACCACGACGCTGGCCGACCGCGACAAGCTGATCGGCTCGGTGATCGACAACCTCAACACCGTGCTGGGGACCCTGGACAAGCGCGGCTCCCGTTTCTCCGGCCTGCTGGGGCAGCTGCGCCGGGTGATCTCGGGGCTGTCCGCCGACCGCAAGCCCATCGGCGAGTCGCTGGTGAACATCGGCGACCTGACGGACGCCACCTCGGGGCTGCTGACGGACGCACGGCCGCCGCTCAAGGACGACATCGCCGGGCTGAGCGACCTCACCGGAACGCTGAACGACAACGACAAGACCGTGGAGGGCGTCCTGAAGCGGCTGCCGAACAAGCTCAACGCGCTGACGGGGACCGCGTCCTACGGCTCGTGGTTCAACTTCTACCTGTGCGACTTCGACGGCCGGATCGTGCTGCCGAAGACGAAGCAGGTGCTCACTCCCGACCTGCATGTGGCGAGGGCGAGGTGCGGATCGTGACGCGCAGGCAGCGCCCGGAACCCCTGATGAAGGTGCGCATCGACCCGCCGAAGCTGCCGACGATACGGCTGCCCCGGCGAGCGCCCCGCCCCAACAAGCCGCAGCCGATGATGAAGGTCCGCATCGACCCGCCCAGGCTGCCGACGACACGGCTGCCCCGGCGAGCGCCCCGCCCCGCCAAGCCGCAGCCGCAGCCGCAGCCGCAGCCGATGATGAAGGTCCGCATCGACCCGCCCAGGCTGCCCCGCATACGCATCCGGCGCCCCCGTCTGATCCCCTTCCGTGAGCGCAACCCCGTCGTCATCGGCGCCGTCGGCCTCACCGTCCTCGCTCTGCTGACGGTGGCCGCGTTCAACGCCGACAGCCTCCCCTTCATCGGCGACGGAAGGACGTACAGCGCTGCCTTCTCGGAAGCCGGCGGCCTCAAGCCCGGCGACGAGGTGCGGATCGCCGGTGTGAAGGTCGGCAAGGTCGAGGACGTCGACCTGGACGGCGACCACGTCAAGGTCACCTTCAAGATCAAGGGCGATCCGAGGTTCGGGACGGAGACCGGCGCGTCGATCCGGGTCAAGACGATCCTCGGCGCGAAGTACCTCGCCCTGCAGCCCAGGGGGCCCGGGCAGTTGAGGACGGGCAGCGAGATCCCGCTCGGACGCACGGTGTCGGCGTACGACGTGATGCAGGCGTTCAGCGACCTCACCACCACGTCGGAGAAGGTCGACACGGACCGGCTGGCGAAGGCCCTGGACACCATCTCCACCACCTTCCAGGACTCCCCCGCCGAGGTACGCGCGTCCATCAAGGGCCTGTCGCGGATCTCCCGGACGGTGGCCTCGCGCGACAAGGCCCTCGGCGAGCTCCTCGACCACGCGAACGGCGTCACGGGCGTACTCGCGAGCCGGTCCAAGGACTTCACTGCCCTGGTCGAGGACGGCGACCAGCTGTTCAAGGAGATCAGCAGGCGGCGCGAGGCGATCCACAAGCTGCTGAAGACCTCCGCCGCGCTCGGCATCGAGCTCTCCGGCCTGGTCGACGACAACGACAAGGAGATCGGGCCCGCGCTCAAGGGCCTGAACCGAGTGGTGCAGATGCTCGAACGCAACCAGTCAAGCCTCGACCGCAGCGTCAGGCTGCTCGCGCCCTATGTGCGCCTCTTCACCAACGTCCTCGGCAACGGCCGCTGGTTCGACTCCTACGTCCAGAACCTGGTCGCCGCTCCGGTGGCGCCACGGACGGGAGGCGCGCAGTGAGGAGGCAGTCGAAGAGGCGCCTGGCCCTGGTCACCGCACTGGCCGTCGTCGCCGCGCTCACCTACGTGCTGTGGCCGCGGCCCGAGAAGGTCCACGTCACGGCGTACTTCCCGCGCACGGTCGGCATCTACCCCGGCTCGGACGTCCGTGTCCTCGGCGTACGGATCGGCGCGGTCAGGAAGATCACGCCGGAGGGCGACCGGGTGCGGGTGGAGCTGGAGTTCGACGAAGGGCGCAAGGTCCCCGCCGGCGCCGAGGCCGCGATCATCAACTCCTCGGTGGTCAGCGACCGTTATGTGCAGCTGCTGCCGGTGTACCGCAAGGGGCCGGTGCTGCGCAGCGGCGCCGTCATCCCCGAGTCGCGCACCGCCGTGCCCGTCGAACTGGACCGGATCTTCGACAGCCTGCACACCACGGCCGAGGCACTCGGCCCCAAGGGCGCCAACAAGGACGGCTCCCTGTCGCGGCTGCTCGGGGTCGGCGCCGACAATCTCGACGGACAGGGCGAGAACCTCAACCAGACCGTGCAGGACCTCTCGCAGGCCGTCACCACGCTGTCCGACGGGCGCAAGGACCTGTTCGGCACGGTGCGGAACCTGCAGGTGTTCACGGCGGCGCTCGCGGCGGACGACAAGAGCGTGCGGTCGTTCAACACCGACCTCGCCAAGGTCGCCGAGCAGCTGTCGGGCGAGCGCCAGGACCTCGCGGACGCGCTGACGAACCTGGGGACGGCGCTCGGCGACGTGTCCGCGTTCGTGAGGAGGAACAAGAAGTCGCTCACCTCGGACGTGCAGGGCCTCAGCAAGGTGACCAAGGTGCTCGTCACCCAACGGGCCGCGCTGGACGAGTTGTTGCAGGTCGCACCGGTCGGCCTGTCGAACCTCAACAACACCTACAACCCGTCCTCCGGCACCCTCGACACCCGCAACAACGCCCAGCAGGCCCAGGACCCGGCCTCGCTGCTGTGCTCGGTCCTGAGGACGACGGGCGACGAGGGCGGCAAGAACCCCGACTGCAAGGAACTGAGGAAACTCTTCGACTCCCTGCCGAAGCTGCCGCAGAGCACCGCGGTGACGGGCACGGTCGACCGGACGCTCGGCGGGATCCTGGGGGCGAACGCATGAGCGTACGGAGGAAGGCCGGGGTGGCCGCCTGGGCGGCGGTCGGCTCGCTGCTGCTGTCCGGCTGCGAGTTCAACGGCTGGTACGACGTCCAGCTGCCCGGCGGTGCCGCCGCCGACGGGCACGCGTACCACGTCACCGTCGAGTTCCGGGACGTCCTCGACCTGGTGCCGCAGTCGGCGGTGAAGGTCGACGACGTCACCGTGGGCGCGGTCGAGAAGGTGGAGCTGGACGGCTGGCACGCGCGGGTGCGGCTGCGGGTCGCCGACTCGGTGAAGCTGCCCGCCAACGCGGTCGCCGAGCTGCGGCAGACCAGCCTGCTCGGCGAGAAGTACGTGGCGCTCTCCCCGCCGACCGGCACCGCGTCGGTGGGCCGGCTCCGCGACGGCGACCGCATCCCGCTGTCCCGCAGCGGCCGCAACCCCGAGGTCGAGGAGGTCCTGTCCGCACTGTCCGCCCTGCTCAACGGCGGCGGAGTGGCCCAGCTCAAGACGATCACCGTGGAGCTGAACAAGGCCCTGGACGGCCGGGAGAACCGGGTCAGATCGCTGCTCAAGGAGCTGAACACCTTCCTCGGCGGCCTGGACGACCAGCGGGACGACATCGTCCACGCGATCAAGGCCGTCGACCGGCTCGCGAAGCGGCTCGGCCAGGAGAAGAAGACCATCGCCACGGCCCTCGACACGATGCCGCCCGCGCTGAAGGTCCTCGCCGACGAGCGGGGCAAGCTGACGAAGATGCTCACATCCCTGTCGAACCTCGGCAGGACGGGCACCAAGGTGGTCACGGCCTCGCACGACGACACGGTCGCGAACCTCAGGAAGCTGCGGCCGATCCTGCAACAGCTGAACAAGGCGGGCAACGACCTGCCCAACTCCCTTGAGCTGCTGACGACTTACCCGTTCCCGCGCAACGCCGTCGACGCGATCAAGGGCGACTACGTCAACCTCCACCTGACGGCCGACCTCGACCTGGCGGACCTCTACGGGAACGTGGCGGGCGGCAACTCCGGCCAGGACAAGGGCGGTTCACCGACGCCCGGCACCCCGAGCACACCCGCCCTCCCCGACCTGCCGAGCGTCCCGACACCGACCGCCCTGCCGAGCACGCCCGGTGTGCCGGGCGTGCCGAGTGTGCCGTCCCCCTCGGCCTCCTCGGGCGACGGCGACCCGCTGTGCCCGCCCGTGTGCACGAGCGCCTACACCACGAACACGCGCGTGCCCGCGGGGATCGACCTCGCCCTCGCCGAACTGATGCTGAAGGGGGTCCAGCCGTGATCACTCGTACGGTCAAGGCCCAACTGCTCGCCTTCGCCACGGTCACCGCCGTCGGGGTGTCGTACGTCGGCGCCGAGTACACCGGCCTGGTGGACGAGGTCCTGGACCGCGGCTACACCGTGCGGGCCGACTTCGCCGACTCCGGGGGCATCTTCCCCGGCGCGGAGGTCACCTACCGCGGGGTGCCGGTGGGCCGGGTCGGCGCACTGCGGCTGACGGGCGCCGGCGGCGTCTCCGTGGCCCTCGACATCCACGACGGGACGCCGCGGATCCCCGCGGACACCCTCGCCGTGGTCGCCGACCGGTCGGCGGTGGGCGAGCAGTACGTCGACCTGCAGCCGCGCGCCTCCCACGGCCCGTACCTCCTCGACGGCAGCGCCATCCCGCGCGGCAACACCCGGGTGCCGCTGCCCACGACGGACCTCGTGCTCAGCCTGGACCGGCTGGTGAACTCGGTCGGCAAGGACGATCTCCGGGTCACCGTCGACGAGTTGGGCAAGGCCTTCTCCGGCACCGGCCCGAATCTCAGCCGGCTGGTGGACTCGGGCAACGCGCTCGTGGAGTCGGCGTCCGAGTCGCTGCCCCAGACGATCTCGCTGATCGAGGACTCGCGAAAGGTCCTCGGGACGCAGGCCGACCAGGGCTCGTCCATCAAGTCGTTCGCACACGATCTGGCCCTGCTCACCGCACAGTTGAAGTCGAGCGACGGGGACCTGCGCAAGGTGATCGGCAACGCGACACCGGCCGCGCAGGAGGTCAACTCGCTGCTGAGGTCGACCGGTCCGCGCCTCTCGGTGCTGCTGGCCAACCTGATCAGCGGCGGCCAGGTCACGCTGGCGCACCTGCCCGGCGTGGAGCAGGCCCTCGTCACCTTCCCGGCACTGGTCGCGGGCAGCTACACGGTCGTCCCCGGAGACGGCACCACCCACTTCGGACTGGTGGTCAACGCCGACGACCCGCCGCCCTGCACCCAGGGGTACGGCACCACAAGGCGCGACCCCTCGGACACCGGCACGCGCGCCGCGAACACCGACGCGCGCTGCACGGCGCCGCGCGGCAGCAAGACGTCGGTGCGGGGCGCCCAGAACGCCCCCGGCGCGAGGGCCGCGTCCGGCGGCGCGAACCAGGCGGCGTACATCACGCCGTACGACCCGGAGACCGGTACCGCCACCGGCCCGGACGGAAGGCCCGTCGAGATCGGCTCGACGGGCGGCCAGCAGACGGTGTTCGGAAAGGAGTCGTGGCAATGGCTGCTCGTTGGACCGATGGCCTGAACGGGAGGGCGCTCACGATCGGCCTCGTGGTGGCGACCGTCCTGACCACCACGGTCGCCCTCTGGCTGAGCGTCCGCCTCTACGACCGGCACGAGGCGGAGCAGCGGCGCCAGGAGATCCTGGGCGCGGCCCGCCAGTCGGCGCTGAACTTCACCTCGCTCGACTACCGGCACTACGACCGGGACAGCGCGAACGTCCTCAAGGGCGCCACCGGCGACTTCAAGAAGCAGTTCGCCGCCCAGACGGACGACCTGACCAAGCTCGTCGCCGAGAACAGGTCCGTGTCCGAGGGCCAGGTGCTCGACGCCGGCATCGTCCGGTCCGAGGCGCACTCGGCCCGCGTCCTGGTGGTCGCCGACAGCAAGGTGACCAACACCGCCGCGCCCAAGGGGGAGACGCGCACCTATCGGCTGCAGCTCGACCTGGTGTACCGGGACGGCCGCTGGCTGACGTCCGACGTCGAGTTCGTGGGCTGACCCGCACCACCAGTGAGGAGTACGACCATGGCGAACCCGGCCCGAAGCCGAACGATGAACGCGGCCGCGCGCGCGGCGGCCAAGCGGGTGGAGCACCTGAACCGGCCCGAGGAACGGCACGCCGGGCGCACCCTGACGATCGACCCTCCGGCCACGGACGGTGGGGAAGACCCGCCGGAGCCCTCTGCGAAGTCGCCGGAGTCCCCGGCGGACGAGGCGCCCTCACGCCGCTCCCGCCAGTGGTTGCTCACCGTGGTGCTGGGCGCCCTCCTGGTCGTCGGTCTGGTCGCGGTCGCGGTGCTCGGTTGGCGGTACGGGCAGGAACGGCGCACGGAGAGCGCCCGGGCCGAGGCCCTCACGGCCGCGCGGAAAGCGGCACCGGTCGTGCTGTCGTACGACTACCGGCATCTGGACAGCGACTTCGCCCGCGCCCGCACCCACCTGACCGGGCACTTCCGGGACCAGTACGGCAGGACCACGAGCACCGTCGTCGGCCCGACCGCCCTGAAGTACCACGGGGTGGTGAAGGCGACTGTTCCGGCGGCCTCCGTCGTCTCGGCCTCGCCGGACAAGGTCACGGTCCTGCTCTTCGTCAACCAGGTCACGCAGAGCACTCAGGTGTCCGGCTCCCGCCTGGATCTGAACCGGGTGCGGATGACGATGACCAGCACGTCGGAGGGCTGGAAGGTGAGCGCCGTGGACGCACTCTGATCAGTCCCTTCGTCCCGCCCCCGCGCACTCGGCGCGGGGGCGTTTTTTGTGCGGGCGCTCTTGACAGCCTTCCCCCGACACAGGCAGTCTTCCGTTAAGCAGAAATCAACTTCCGCAATACGGAATCTCCAGAGTGCCACGGAAGGGAGCGCCGACCCCCATGGGATTTGCAGACCAGCGCTTCAACGTCAACCTGTCGATCCTCTTCACGGAACTCCCGCTCCTGGAGCGCCCCGCGGCCGCCGCCGCGGCGGGCTTCCCCGCGGTCGAGCTGTGGTGGCCCTGGGTCGACTCCCCCACCCCCGAGCAGCCCGAGCTCGACGCCCTGAGGCAGGCGATCGCGGACGCGGGCGTCCAGCTCACGGGCCTGAACTTCTACGCCGGCCGGCTGCCCGGCCCCGACCGCGGCGCCCTGTCGATCCCGGGCGAGGAGTCGGAGAGGTTCCGCGCCAACATCGACGTGGCCGCCGACTTCGCCCAGTCCCTGGGCTGCAAGGCGCTCAACGCCCTGTACGGCAACCGCGTCGAGGGCCTCGACCCGGCCGAGCAGGACGCACTGGCCCTGCAGAACCTGGTCCTGGCCGCCCGCGCGGCCGACCGCATCGGTGCGGTCCTTCTGATCGAGGCCCTGAACAAGCCCGAGTCACCCCTGTACCCGCTGGTGTCGGCCCCGGCCGCCGTCGGGATCGTCGACAAGGTGAACCAGGCCACGGGCCTCGGCAATGCCCGCTTCCTGATGGACCTCTACCACTTGTCCATGAACGGCGAGGACCTCGCGTCGGTGGTCGAGCAGTACGCGGCGAGGACCGGCCACGTCCAGATCGCCGACAACCCGGGCCGCGGAGCACCGGGCACAGGCTCACTGCCCCTTGAGGACCTCCTCGACCGGCTGAAGAAGGCGGGTTACGACGGCTGGGTCGGTCTCGAGTACAAGCCGGGCGACCGTCCGAGCGCCGAGGCCTTCGACTGGCTGCCCCGCTGACCCCGTACCGAAAGGCATTCCCGATGAGCAGCACCCTTCCCAAGATCGCCTGGATCGGCCTCGGCATCATGGGCTCCCCCATGTCCGAGAACCTCATCAAGGCGGGTTACGACGTCACCGGCTTCACCCTGGAGCAGGACAAGCTGGACCGCCTGGCCGCCGCCGGCGGCACCGTGGCCGGTTCGATCGCCGAGGCCGTGCGGGACGCCGATGTGATCGTCACGATGGTGCCGGCGTCCCCGCAGGTCGAGGCCGTCTCCTACGGCCCCGACGGCATCCTGGAGAACGCCGGGTCCGGCGCCCTGCTGATCGACATGTCGTCCATCACCCCGCAGACCTCCGTCGACCTGGCGAAGGCCGCCCGGGGCAAGGGCATCCGCGTCCTGGACGCGCCCGTGTCCGGCGGTGAGGCCGGGGCCGTCGAGGCCGTGCTGTCCATCATGGTCGGCGGCGAGCAGGCCGACTTCGACATCGCGAAGCCGATCTTCGAGGCACTGGGCAGGACCATCGTGCTGTGCGGTCCGCACGGATCGGGTCAGACCGTGAAGGCCGCCAACCAGCTGATCGTCGCCGTGAACATCCAGGCGTGCGCCGAGGCCGTGGTCTTCCTGGAGAAGTCCGGCGTGGACCTCAGGGCCGCGCTCGACGTCCTCAACGGCGGCCTCGCGGGATCGACCGTGCTGACGCGCAAGAAGGACAACTTCCTCCACCGCGACTTCAAGCCGGGCTTCCGCGTCGACCTGCACCACAAGGACATGGGCATCGTCACCGACGCCGCCCGCAACGTCGGCGCCGCCCTTCCGGTCGGCGCCGTGGTCGCCCAGCTGGTCGCCAGCCTGCGTACGCAGGGAGACGGCGGCCTGGACCACTCGGCGCTGCTGCGGGCCGTGGAGCGGCTCTCCGGCGCCCAGCTCTGATCCAGGCCACACAAGCCTCCGGGCGGCGGCGCCGCTGACATCTGTCCTGTCGCGCCCAGGCGGCGCCGCCGCCCGGAAACCATTTCCTCCCCGCGCACGAGGAGGAGGTCCGCGCCCTGCGCGAGGACTGACCCACAGGCGGCCCGCGACGACCGGACGGCCCGGATGAGGGGTGGCCGGTCGGACGTGTGCGGGCAGGCCGGAGGCCGCGGCGGCGTGCGAGCCAGTGCGGTGGTGAAGGTCCGGGTGCTTCTTCTTCGACCTGAGGGAAGAGGCACCGCGGTTCCGTCGCCGCCGCCGCGGTCCCGGCAACAACCTCATACCTCACCGGCCGTGAGGCGCCGGATGCGGACGGTCCCGCATCCGGCGCCTCACGGCGTTCACAAGCGTGCGCAGGGGCGCGTGGGGGTGCGGACCGGCGCGGCCCGCAGGACGCTGAACGCATGGCACATCCAACGGAACATCCGCACATCGTGGTGCACTCGCCGGCCCTGGACGGCTCCCGGCGGGTCACGGAGGGCGAGGAGACGCTGGGGATCGCCACGCACGTCGACGACGTGGGCGAGATCCTGCGACTGGCCGACCTGTACGTCACCGACGTCGAGGGAAGCGACCTCATCGAGTGGCAGGGAGGCGGTCCCGACGAGTGGCCGGGGCTCTCGGAACACCACGGGGAGACATGACTACGCGCGTACACCTGGGGACGTAGGACGTCTACGCAAACCTCAAATCCTGCTCTGAACACGGTTCAAGAGGCTTCAACCGACCCTGGGTGCGGGCACATTCTCGTCACGCGAGGCCCGCCGACACGGGGGCGGCGGGCCTCGCGACGGGGGAACGGGGGACGGCTCCTGGGAGCCGGGCACGCCAAAGGGGCGGTCCAACCTGGTGGTTGGACCGCCCCTCGGTTGTCGGCCCTATCAGACCTTCAGCGTCCTGATCGACGTCGGCGCGTGTCCCGGCTCGGTCGCGATCTCCTCGAACTCGACCACGTTGCCGATGTCGTTGGTGGTCGACATGGAGATGTTGGTGACCCGCTCCAGGATCGCCTCCACGACGACCGGGACCCGGTACTCCTGCGCGAGCTTCTTCGCCTGCTCCAGGGCCGCTCCCAGCTCGGCCGGGTCCGTCACCCGGATCGCCTTGCAGCCCAGGCCCTCCGCGACCTTGACGTGGTCGACGCCGTAGACGCCCAGCTCGGGCGAGTTGATGTTCTCGAACTCCAGCCCGGGCGGTGGTTGTCCCGGGGTAAGGGTGTAGGCCGTGCGATAGGTAAATCCGTCGTACTTGTGGCTGAGACCTGATGCCGAGCCGAT